>DBTI01000258.1:0-419 GCA_002306975.1 Ruminococcaceae bacterium UBA1320 | reverse complement strand
GGCAGGTTCCAAGGGAATTTGACGATGTGTTCCATCCTGCATAGCCTGCAAGCTTCCAGATAAGATTTTTCTGTTTCAAGAGGCTAAATAAAAACGGGTCTCCACCGTTTGTGTAAGCGATGTCACCAAAAACAACGCTTTTCTGTAATGTGCTGATCGCGTAGTCAGCATATTCGATCAACTCAACAAGACTTCTGCAAGCATCATATTGAAGTGTGCGCTGAAGGACTCGCCCGTTTTTAGGCATCTGAAGATGATCCTGCATATTGCCGCTTGGCACATTTACCATTAATATGATTTGGGCTTCTTCGGCGGAGGATGCGACGAGCCCGCCTGCCGCCATAATCTGATACTTGATTGATTCGCTTACTATACGATCCTCGTATAGCGGAATAACCGAATTCCCGATACTGCTCGAA
>DBTI01000121.1 GCA_002306975.1 Ruminococcaceae bacterium UBA1320 | reverse complement strand
CTCAAAAGCTTTATGACGAGCTTACCGGTATCCAGTGGGGTACGTCAAAAGACACATTAGGCTGGTCTTACGAGGTTAAATAATAAACTGCGGCAGCACGGAGGGCTTATAATGGAACTGAAATTGATTCAGAGTTTTCAGATAAATCACGACAAGCTTAAAAGGGGCATGTATATCTCGCGCGTTGACGGCGACATCGTCACCTATGATCTGCGCCTTAAAGTTCCCAATGCCGGTGATTATCTTGATAACGCGGCGCTGCATACGATTGAGCACCTTTTCGCGACCTATGTGCGCAGCTCCAGTGGATCGGATAATGTCGTCTATTTCGGGCCCATGGGCTGCCGGACAGGGTTCTATTTTATCACACGCGGCATAGATGACGCGCAGGCAATTGAGCTTGTTAAAAAAGCCTTTGATTTTACGCTTAATTTTGAAGGCATGATTCCGGGCTCACAGCGCGCTGAGTGCGGCAACTATCTCAACCATGACCTTGTCGGCGCAAAAAAAGAAGCGCGCGATTACCTCGCTGTGCTTGAACACGTAAATGCAGACACCCTGAAATATGAAAACTGAACAAATATAATACTGCGTTTAACTGAGCCTGAAGCGGATTTAACACTGCTTCAGGCTCAGTTTTTTTGCGTTTTGGCCGTACAAAAACTAACAGTCTTGTTTTCTTTTTCTTACAATCTCGTTATAATTAAAGCTCAACATAATTGTGTTTCGGCAAAAATATAAATCTCCTGATTTTTTATACTGTTTTGTATCAAATGTTGTCAAAATGTAATTATTAAATTATGGTATTAGTGGTTTTTTATTAAGCATTGTGGTATAATATTTTAGATATCAAGTCTGCTTTATCATTTAACATAATATTTTCTTTTATAAGATTATTCTGGCTTGATTTTACCTCTTAAGTGTTTATTATTGCGAATTACTATACATTCCACACAATCTTATAAGCTGTCAAATTTACCTGTGTTTCATAAGTGGATTGCTGTTATTATTTGTTAATGCAAGTCACCGCTTTTCACAGGTTGATAAAACGGCGGCATTTCTTAAGATTCCGTCACAAGGCGCTTGAGAAGACGTTTGTATATCACTTATTATTATTGTCAAAAATCCCTTATATTTAACAATTAGCCTCTTAATTATTCATACTGCTCAGAGGCATAATAGTTTTGTCTCAATCAAATATGGGAGCGATAAAATGGATAAATTTGTCATATCCGGCGGTTACAGGCTGTCCGGTGAAGTTGAAATAAGCGGTGCGAAAAATGCGGCGGTAGCTATACTTCCGGCAACGATTTTAGCTGAAAGCCCGTGCCGTATAGAAAATATACCAAACATCAGCGATGTAATGATAATTATCGATATTTTAAGCAAATTAGGTGCGAAAATCAAGCACATAAACAGGTCCACAATCGAGATCGACGGAACACATATAACTCAGCCGGTCGTGCCTTATGATCTCGCGAGAAGGATGAGGGCGTCCTGCTACTTTTTAGGGGCGCTATTGGGGCGCTTTTCTCATGCTCAGGTTTCAATGCCCGGCGGCTGTGATTTTGGCGTTCGCCCGATTGACCAGCATATTAAAGGCTTTGAGGCTCTCGGCACCAGCATCACCTTGGAATACGGCATGGTTGAGGCTCACTCTATGGCGCTTCACGGCAGTCCGATTTACCTTGATGTTGTTTCAGTCGGCGCAACAGTTAACATAATGTTGGCGGCTGTAAAAGCAAAAGGGCTTACTGTTATCGAAAACGCCGCAAAAGAGCCGCACATCGTTGACCTTGCAAATTTCTTAAGCTCTATGGGTGCGGATATTCGCGGAGCGGGAACAGATGTTATAAAAATCAGAGGTGTCGACCATCTTCACGGTGTCACCTACTCAATAATTCCGGATCAGATCGAAGCCGGAACATATATGGTTGCCGCCGCGGCGACACACGGAGATGTGACTGTCCGCAACGTTATTCCGAAGCACCTTGAATCCATCTCTGCAAAGCTTATCGAAATGGGCGTTACCATTGAGGAGCTTGACGACGCTATCCGTGTTAAATCAAACGGTCACCTCAACCGCGCAAATCTCAAGACTATGCCTCACCCTGGGTTTCCAACCGATATGCAGCCGCAGATGGCCGTGTTGCTGTCGCTCGCCGAGGGCACAAGCATAATCACCGAGGGTGTGTGGGATAACCGCTTCAGATACGTTGATGAGTTAAAAAGAATGGGCGCAAATATTCAGGTTGACGGAAAAATCGCCGTTATCGAGGGCGTGGGTCATTTGACCGGAGCACCGGTCAAGGCGACCGATCTGCGCGCCGGCGCCGCTCTTCTTATTGCCGGTCTTGCAGGGCACGGCGTAACAGAGATTGAAGACATTCAGCATATTGAACGCGGTTATGAAGATGTCGATGTAAAAATGCGTTCACTCGGAGCGGAAATAAAGCGCGTACAGACACCGGAAAGCGAAAATTTCGCAACAGCGGTTTGACGTAAATTTAAGCTATATTGTAAAACATAAGGGGAAAATTTTATATGGCAAAATTTTGCGCCATGTTCAGTGGAAGCAGCGGCAATTGCGCTTATGTAGAAGCCGGTGGTTCTTCATTGCTCATTGATGCAGGTGTAAGTGCCCGCTCAATCTGCAAGGCACTCGAATCCATAGGTTCCGAAATCGGGAACGTTGCCGCTATTCTTGTAACACATGAACACAGTGACCACATAAAAGGGCTGAAAGCACTGCTTTCAAAATATAAAATCCCGGTCTATGCAAACTCCGGCACAATCGAAGGAATTCTTCAAAGCATAGATGTAGGCAGCGAGTTTTTAAACGAGCTTAAAACAGGCGGCAGTGTAGAAATAGCCGGAATGTGTGTTTCTTCTTTCTGCACCTCGCATGACAGCCGTGAAAGCGTTGGATACCGAATACATACACCCGATGGAAAAAGAATATCAGTCGCAACCGACCTTGGCTACATCAGTGATACCGTCATGACCGGAATAAGCGACTGCGATATTGTAATGATAGAATCAAACCATGATGTCGGAATGCTGCAAAACGGCAGATATCCATATTATTTAAAACGCCGCATCCTTTCAAAGACAGGTCATTTGTCCAATGAAGATTGTTCAACCGTGCTTCCAAAGCTATGCTCTTCCGGAGCGCGGCATTTTGTGCTTGCTCATCTCAGCCGTGACAATAATTTCCCCGAGCTTGCTCTTGAAACAGCAGTTTCGGCGATGAAAATTTCCGGCATACCAAGCGGGGACTATGAAATTGAGGTTGCGCCAAGGAGCGGACCGGAGCATGTGCTTACACTATAATTAAGGAATACGCTAAATGCTTACTATTGACGTTATTTGCGTGGGCGGATTGAAAGAGCGCTATTGGCGCGACGCCTGCGCGGAATACTGCAAAAGGCTTACGCCATGGGCAAAACTGCGGATCATTGAATTAAGCGAAGAAAAGCTGCAAAATCAAACGCCTTCTTCTATCGATTCGGTGATTGTTGCTGAAGGTGCGAGGATACTCTCCGTGCTGCCGAAAAAAGCTTTTGTCGTCGCGCTTTGCATTGAGGGCAAGCGCATAACTTCCGAGCAGCTTGCGGGTGAAATGTCCCGCACAATGCTTGAGGGCAGCAGTACTCTGGCATTTGTAATCGGCGGATCTTATGGGCTTTCGCCCACGGTCAAAAAGCGGGCGCAGCTTAAATTTTCGATGTCAGACCTGACCTTTCCCCATCAACTCGCACGGGTTATGCTGCTTGAGCAAATCTACCGTTCCATGTCAATCATAATGGGCGGTAAATACCACAAATAAAAAAGACCGTGGCTTGCGCCGCGGTCATTGTATATTTTCAGACAAAGAATTATTACAGCTATTTTACTGGCGGTTGCAGAATTTCCTTTTGAAATTTTTCTACCCACGCAGGCGTGAGCTCCGCCGAAGAAGTGATGGATTCCTTAGAAGAACCAGCTACCGAAGTATTTGCTGAAGATTTTTGTTCGGATGATGTTTTGGAATCTGTCGCGCTGAGCGATGAGGTAGACGTTCTTGCGCTTGGCAGTGATGAAACGTCGTTTGCCACAATAGAAACGTAAATTTTTTCTGACGCGAGTATTTTGGTGAGGTCATAACGGCTGTCAAGTGATTCGAGCGTAACGTTTTTTTCAAAGGCAATTTCACTGACGTCATCAAAAAGCTCGTTGGCATTTTTCTTTATCAGGTCTGTGTAGTCATAAGAGCTGTCAAGTTTGCAGATCAGCATTGCCAAAGCCACTCTGCCCGGGGTTGATTGATATAACTTTGCCTGTGCTGTAACACTTGCGCCGAAGTCAGGCTGACCGGATTGGGACACCATAATAACCTGAGAGTTTTTTACCGCGCCAGAGGAATCGGACTCTTTTGCGCTTTTTGTTACACCGCTGCTTATAGAACAGGATGATAAAAGCAACGCGACGGCACAGCCAACCGCTGCAATTGCAACTTTACAAACACGCATTTAATCCCTCCCCTCTATCAACAATATTAAATTTCAATAAATTTAACAGTTTAAACAGCTTATTTTAATGCATAACGCATAGACTATACTCCATCATATCATATTCAGGTCAGTTTAGGCAAAACATTTTGTAAATATTGTATGAATTGACAAAACAAAGTCTACAGTTTATATATTTTGCACAGATTATTTTTATTAATTTTGCACAGGTTGAGGAGGTTTTCGTTTGAAAAACATAAGTAGTGAGATCAGAAGTTATAAGGATGAAATTCTTGAGGATGTTGTGCGTGTTGTGCGTATTCCAAGCGTCAGAGAAGCTGCTTTAGACGGAATGCCATTTGGTAAAGGCCCTGCAAAAGCGCTCGGATATTGCCTTAATCTTGCAAAAAGTATGGGGCTTAAAGTGAAAAATGTGGACGGTTACGCAGGCCATATTGAATATGGCGAGGGGGAAGGCCTTATCGGGATCCTCGCCCACTGCGATGTTGTTCCGGCCGGTGAAGGCTGGACAAGGCCTCCTTTTGGCGGCGAGGTGGAGAATGACCGCATCTATGGGCGCGGCACAATGGATGATAAAGGCCCCGCCATCGCCGCGATTTATTGTCTTAAAGCTTTAAGCGACTTAAAAATCGTTCCCAAAAGACGCATAAGGGTTATCATCGGCGCTTCGGAAGAATGCGGCATGGAGGATATGGAATACTATTTCGCTCATGAAGAAATGCCGGATCTCGCCTTCTCACCCGACAGCGAATACCCCATCTGCAATCGCGAGAAGGGCATTCTGCACATCGGTTTCGAGTGTGCGCACGACGCAAAACAAATTCTAGATTTCATGTCCGGCAATGCTGCCAACATCGTTCCGGTTACGGCGGAGGCCACCATAAATAAACAGGATGGTAAAGCATTTGAAGATGCCGCGGCGGCACTTGAAAACGATAAGTGGAAATACACGGTGATGGACGGCAAAAACGGTGCGGCTCTTCGCTGCTATGGCAAGTCGGCTCACGCCTCAGTGCCGGAGGACGGCGCGAACGCGGCTGCGGGGCTTGTGAAACTCCTTGCGCATGTCTATAAAAAAGACGCGGGGGCTCTTATCACCTTTATAAGCGAAGCAATCGGGCTTGACTATGACGGTGAAAAAATGGGCGTAGCGTGCAAAGACGAGCCGTCAGGATCACTAACTTTGAACCTCGGTGTTATGAATATGGATAAAAACCAAGACACCGCCATTATTGATATCCGCTATCCGGTTACCTTTGACGGCAAAAGCATATATGAAAAAGCAGCAAAAAAGGCGGCGCTTTATGGCGTAAGCGCAAATCTCATTTCCGACAGCGCGCCGCTTTATGTGAAAGAAGACAGCGACCTCATCGCAAAACTAAAACACGCATACGAGATTGCAACAGGGGAAGAAGCCAATCTTTACTCAACAGGCGGCGGCACCTATGCCCGTGTTTTAAAAAACCGCGGCGTAGCGTTTGGGGCAGGCACAAAGCCGCTTGCCTATTATAATATTCATGGTGCTGACGAATTCCTTGAGATTGACGACTTTATGAAGCACTGCGAGATTTGCCTTCAGGCAATCTACGAGATTGGCTGTTAATAATCTTGGGGTTATAAAAAGCGCTCAGGCGGCTATTTCATTTAATGCGATAGCCGCCTACAGCATTTCCACAAAAGAACGAGAGGAATAAAATCTTATCTTGCTGTTGGAAACAGCAAGATAAGATAACAGGCTTTTGCAATCTTTTATGGAATTGCTGTAAGCTGATAAAAAGGACGAAAGCCCGGGCGGGGGTGCCCGAGCTTTCGTCATATAGCCTGAGGGGTAATTTGAGAAGGGTAGAGCTTGCACTTAAAGACGAGTGCGGCCTCCGTTTTTAAGTACAGTTATATTATACAATGGCGATACACAAGTTTTGTTAAATATATGTGAACAATCTTTTAACATTAGAAATCAAGCATAATATTATATCAGAGGTAACCGCTGTGTGTCAAAAAAAGGCAAACATAATAAATGAAATAATGAACTGCTGCGGCATGCCATTCTTCGGCGTCGCTCCTTTTGACGCGCTTGCATCTTCATTGATACAGTGCGGCGCAAAGCGGCGTCTTCCGGCTGCCGCAAAGTCTGTTATTACTGCGGTATTTCCCTATTATTGTCCCTGCCCTTCCGGTGAAATCTCACGTTATGCCAGAGCGAAGGATTATCACATTGTCGCAGGTGAGAAACTGAATAATGCCGCAGCGATGCTCCGCGAGAAATTTTCAGAATATAAATTCGAGCCGTTTTGCGACGCCTCCCCTATTCCAGAGGTAACCGCCGCCCGCCTCGCGGGGCTTGGCGATATTGGCTGCAACGGGCTATTGATCACACCGCGCTTCGGCTCTTTTGTGTTTATCGGCGAAATTGTAACCAACCTTGAACTGCCCGAATGTGAAAATCCGGGTGGTGCGTGCAATGCCTGCGGACGGTGTGTCATGTCATGCCCGGCAGGCGCAATCTCACCTCTGGGTATTGACCGGGAGCGCTGTGTTTCTAATCTTACTCAAAAAAAAGGCGAACTTTCGCAGGCTCAGCGCACGCTTATAACAAAGGCGGATACAATCTGGGGCTGCGACATCTGCCAAAATGCCTGCCCCAAAAATCGTGGAATTGAAACAACTTATATTGCTGAATTTAAAAATAACATAATAAGCACAATTTCAGGAAAAGATATAGATGATGAAAATTTTGAACAGAATAATTCCTCACGGGCGTTCATGTGGCGCGGCAAAGAGGTTTTAAAACGCAACCTTGGTATATTGCACGGCACACCTGATAATAATATTTTTGAGGAATGTAAAAACCAAAACAGGTCATTATAAAAAATCAGCCATTCCTTATACTAATATCCAATTAAAAAGTATATAAAAATCAAATTAAAACTTTTGATATATTAGTTTTGATGCAGATTTTTATTTATACTTTTATTGGAGGTTAGTATTACGGGCTTCTTCCGCAATCTTGAAAGCAAGGCTCATTTTGCCGCTGCGAATGAATCTTGCCTGTTTGGAACTTTAGTGCGGCGGCAGAATGAGGTAAAAATGCAAGTGCGTGAAATAATGTCAACGCGTATTGTCAGTGTTGACCCGGCTTCATCGGTTAAGGACGCGGCAATGCTTATGAATCGGCATAATATCGGCGCTGTTCCGGTAGTTGACGGAAGCGCTGTTCGCGGCATGCTCACAGACCGCGACATCGTTCTTCGCTGTGTTGCGGAAAGCCGCGACGCCGGAACCCTTAAAGTAAGTGATATTTGCTCACAGGGTGCTGTTTCAGTAAGACCCGATCAAAACCTTTCAGACGCAATGAACCTTATGTCAACTGAGCAGGTCAGGCGTCTTCCTGTGGTGGACAACGGCCGTCTTGTCGGCATGGTAAGCGTGGCGGATGTCGCCCGCGAAAAATCCGGCATGGAGCTTGCAGAAGCCATAACCGACATATCAATGCCGTAAACTTCCTGACGCAAAATTCTAAATAAAAAAACACCGGAAAGATATTTTTATCTTTCCGGTGGTTTTTTATGGATCACTCTTACTTTTTAAGTGAAATTGCCTTTTTAGCCTTTTGCGCGATGTTTTCCGCTGTCAGCCCAAAATATTCAAGCACCGCGGTTGCTGTTCCGGATTTTCCGAAGGTGTCTTCCACACCCATGCGAACTACCGGAACAGGACATTCCTCGACCACAACCTCGCAGACAGCGCTGCCAAGGCCGCCGATTATATTGTGTTCCTCCGCGGTAACTATTGCCCCGGTTTCAGCCGCCGCCTTTTTGATAATCACGCGGTCAATCGGCTTTATTGTGTGTATATTGACAATGCGGGCGTCAATACCGCTTTCCGCGAGCATTTTCTTTGCTTCGAGCGCCTGCGGCACCATAAGACCAGTGGCAATGATTGTTACGTCTTTGCCCGGCGCAAGCTCAATGCCGCGTCCGATCTCGAAATGATAGCCGGGGTTGTCGTTGATTGTCGGCACGGCAAGACGCCCGAAACGCAGATAGACTGGGCCGTCATATTTGATGGCGGCTTCGACAGCGGCACGTGCTTCGATAGCGTCAGCCGGATTGATAATCACCATACCCGGGATTGTGCGCATGATACCGATATCCTCGCAGCACTGGTGAGTCGCTCCGTCTTCACCGACAGAAAGGCCCGCGTGTGTCGCGCCTATTTTTACATTAAGGTGAGGGTAACCGATAGAGTTGCGAACCTGTTCAAAGGCGCGGCCAGCCGCGAACATGGCAAACGAGCTTGCAAAAACAACTTTGCCGGTTGTGGCAAGCCCCGCCGCGACAGACATCATGTTGCCCTCGGCGATACCGCAATTTATATGGCGCTCGGGGAACTTTTTCTTAAAAGTATCTGTTTTTGTGGACTTTGAAAGGTCTGCGTCAAGCACAACAAGATTATCATAAACAGCGCCGAATTCCGCCAGTGCTTCGCCATAGGCTTCTCGCGTCGCCACTTTTTTAATGTCAGCCATTATTGCACCTCCAGTTTCGCCAATTCGGCGTCAAGCTCTTTTACAGCCTGCGCGTATTGTTCGTCGTTCGGTGCGGAACCGTGCCATTCCGCCCTGTTTTCCATAAAGGAAACGCCCTTGCCTTTTATACTGTGAGCGACAATTACACTGGGCTTGCCCTTAATGGTCTTAGCCTGAGAATAAGCCATTTCGATCTCGTCAAGATTGTGTCCGTTGATTTCGATGACGTTCCAGCCAAAAGCCTTAAATTTGTCGACAATGGGATAAGGCGACATAACGTCGGCTATGTTGCCGTCGATTTGCAGCCCGTTGTTGTCAACATAAGCGCAAAGATTGTCGAGCTTATACTGCGCGGCAAACATCGACGCTTCCCAAACCTGACCTTCTTCAAGCTCGCCGTCGCCAAGAATCGTATAAATCCGGTAATCCTTGCCCGAAAGTTTTGCCGAAAGCGCCATGCCCGCGGCCGCCGAGATGCCTTGACCGAGCGATCCGGTGGACATGTCAACTCCGGGAACACCCTTCATATCCGGGTGACCCTGAAGCATATGCCCGATTTTGCGGAAGTTTTTAATTTCTTCAATCGGGAAATAGCCCTTGAGCGCAAGTGCGGAATATAATGCAGGTGCACAATGCCCCTTTGACAACACAAATCTGTCTCTGTCCTCAAGCTTCGGGTTCTTTGCGTCAATACGCATTTCTTTGAAGTAGAGGTATGCCATCACATCGGAAATTGAAAGAGAACCTCCGGGATGCCCTGATTTAGCACTATGTACGGCTTCCAGCGCATGTTTCCTGATGTTTACCGCAATAATCGAGAGCTGTTTTTTTGACGCTGCATCCATTTGTGTGCCTCCTTTTATTATATCTCAACGGCTTGGTATGATGATTGTCTTTTAGTGGATAGCCGCTGAGTTGTCAAACAATTTTGGTGTTCTTTCAATAAACTCTATAAGATCAGCCACCGCTCCGTTTTTGAATGAACCGGTGACATATTGGGCCGCTTCAACAAGCTCTTTGGGTGCACCCTCGACCGCAGCTCCAAAACCGGCGGTCTTTACAAGATCCACATCGTTATAATAATCCCCTATACCGACAGTATTCTTGTGCTCGATGGAAAGGAACTCCGCAAGCCTTTTCAACGTTGTGCCTTTTGAAACCTCTTTCGGCAAAACTTCATAATACATCGAATTTGAAAAAACAAAGTCACAGCCGTCATGCTCAATTGAGTGCACGAACTCTTCAACCTCAAGCAGATTCTCATGCTTGTCCGCAAAAAGAATCTTCTGCCAGCCATGGGGCACATGCTTTAGATCGGTTCTGTTAAACTCAAAGTCTTCGTTGATAATATGCCTTTTTGTCCATTCATTTTCGTTGACAATATAGATTTGCTCATCTATGTAGACCTCTGCGCCGACATGCGGAAAACGGTCGATAATCTTTTGAAGCATGACCTCCGCAGATAATGGTAGCGCGGTGTTCCAGATTATTTTATGGGTGTTGAAATCATAAATAGACGCGCCGTTTGAAAGTATAGACGGCGCGTTTGTTTTCACTTTGTCAAGGTATTTTTCCGCTGATGATGCCGAACGGCCTGTAGCCAATGAAAAACGGCCGCCTTTTTCAATAAACCGGTTAATCGCGTCTATATTGCGCTCCGGTATTTTAAAGTCATCCGTCAAAAGTGTCCTGTCCATATCGGAAACCAGTAAAATTCCTTCAAAAGGGAGTTTTTCACTCATTTGAACCTCCGGAATATGTTAATTTTGTGACAATTGCAGATGTGTTTTATTGAATGTTTGATAAAAATTTGGTGAAATATTCGGGTAGCTCACTTGTAAACTCCATATATTCACCTGTAACAGGATGAACAAAACCGATCGTCCGCGCGTGAAGGCATTGACCGCAAAGCCCTGCTTCTTCCCTTTTTAAGGCGCCGCCATAAACGGTGTCGCCTGCGACCGGGTGACCGATATAGGCCATGTGCACCCTAATCTGATGTGTCCGCCCTGTTTCAAGCTTTAAACGCACATGCGTGTATTTTGAGTAACGCGCGATAACTGTGTAATGTGTAACCGCGTTTCTGGCATTTCTGTTTGTCACAGCCATACGCTTGCGTTCCAGATGGTGACGGCCTATCGGCGCGTCAATCGCGCCGTTATCGTCTTTTAAAACGCCTCGCACAACCGCTTCATAAATTCTGTTTACGCTGTGTTCTTTGATCTGAGCGGCAAGGCTCAAGTGAGCGCGGTCGCTTTTCGCGACAATCAAAAGCCCGCTTGTGTCTTTGTCAATGCGGTGGACTATGCCGGGGCGCAGTTCGCCGTTGATTCCCGAAAGGCTGTCGCCGCAATGCGCAAGCAGCGCGTTAACAAGCGTTCCGTCGGCGTTGCCCGCCGCAGGGTGGACAACCATGCCTTTAGGCTTATAAACAACGATAACGTCGCTGTCTTCATAAACAATGTCAAGAGGAATATTCTGTGGATTTGCTTCAATCGGTCTTGGCTCAGGCAGCGTCACATGAATGCGGTCGCCCTGTTTTATCCGCAGGCTTTTTGTACACATTTTGCCGTTTACCAAAACCATGCCCTCGCCCAGCAGCTTTTGCGCCGCCGAGCGCGTCACGCCGGCAAGAGAGGAAACCGCGCTGTCAGTGCGCTCCCCGTCAAGCTCAGCGCCTGCTTCAAAATCTTCTTCTTGTGAAGATGCCACTTTTCTGCTTTCTCCTCCCGAAATTTCCTTCGCGCAGAATCACATAAAGAACAAGTAAAATAACCCCGATGGTTACGCAAGAGTCGGCAACATTGAAAACAGCAAAGTGGATCGCGTTAAAATCAATAAAGTCGACTACATATCCGCGCACAGCACGGTCAATCAAATTGCCGAAACCACCTGCCGAGATAAGCATGAGCGAAATGTCGCCCAAAACAGAATCAAGTCTGCGGGAAACAATCACACCGATGCAGACAAGCGACAGAAGTGCCGGCACAACGATTAAAAATACTCTTTGCCCTGACATGATATTAAACGCCGCACCATTGTTTGAAATATAGGTAAATCTTATAAAATCGCCTATAACAGGCATAGTAAAAACTTTGCTGAGATAGCTGACAACCCAATGCTTTGTCAGCTGATCCGCCCCCACAAGCGCGATCATACCGAGAATATACAAAACTACAGCAATGATATCCCGGTGCGCCCCACGGCTGCTTCTGTAATTACTTAACAATGTCGGCACAGCGCGCGCACAGCGTAGGATGATTGTCGTCGCTTCCCACCGTGTCGCTGTAAACCCAGCAGCGTGCGCACTTTTCTCCGTCTGCTCGCCCGACTGTCAGCGAAATGCCGGACGCACCTTTAAACTGACCTTCACCGTCATTTAAAACCTCAACCTTTGATACGATAAAGAGCGAGGCAAGCTCGTCTGTTTCCGCCTTGAGCTTTTGATACTCCGCAGCGTCACCGCAATAAAGAGTAACCTTCGCGTCTAGCGAGCCGCCGATGAATTTTGCGGCGCGAGACTGTTCAAGCACCATCTTAACATCGTCGCGGATCTCGTGCAGACGTGCCCAGCGCTGTGTAAACTCGCTGTCAAAACTCCTGCCCGACTGCTGCGGCATCTCGTTGAACATCACGCCATGTGTGTCATGAGACGCTCTGTGCGGCATAAAGCCCCAAATCTCATCACCAGTGAAAGCGAGCACCGGAGCAACCATGCGGCAAAGCGCGTCAAGCACCTCGTAGATGACCGTTTGAGCGGCGCGCCTTGACTGTGAATCAGACTTTTCAACATACAGCCTGTCTTTAAGAACATCGAGGTAGAAGTTTGACATATCGACAACGCAGAAATCGTGAATTGCGTGATAGACAATGTGGAACTCAAAGTTATCATAAGCTGCCTTGACCTTTGCGATAAGGTCGTCAAGGCGGTAAACCGCCCACTTGTCAAGCGGCTGCAACACCTCAAACTTGACAGAATCGCGATCCGGGTCAAAGTCGCCGAGGTTGCCGAGAATGAAACGCGCGGTGTTGCGGATTTTGCGATAAGATTCAGAAAGCTGCTTTAAAATCTCGTTAGAGATGCGCACATCGGTCGTATAATCGCTTGACGCAACCCAAAGACGCAGAATATCCGCGCCATACTGCTTAATAATATCCCCTGGGGCAATGCCGTTGCCGAGGGATTTTGACATTTTGCGGCCTTCAAGGTCAATAACCATTCCGTGGGTAAGAACGGACTTGTAAGGCGCCTCACCCTTCCACGCTACGCTTGTCAAAAGTGAAGACTGAAACCAGCCTCTGTGCTGATCATTGCCCTCAAGGTAAAGGTCAGCGGGCCACCTGAGGTCGTCGCGCGTTGTCAGAACCGCAGCATGACTGCAGCCGGAATCAAACCAAACGTCCATGACGTCGGTTTCTTTCGTAAACTCTGAGCAGCCGCACTCGCAGTGTGTGCCTTCCGGCAGAATCTTCGACGCGTCATATTTAAACCATGCGTCCGAGCCTTCCTTGCGGAAAATATCGGATACAGCATCTATGCTTTCACGGGTAATAAGCTCTTTGCCGCATTCTTTGCAGTAAAAAATCGGGATAGGCACGCCCCAAAGACGCTGACGCGAAATGCACCAGTCGTTGCGGTCACGCACCATGCCGGTTATGCGATCCTCGCCCCATGACGGAATCCACTTGACCCCGCGGATTGCCTCGAAGGTCTTTTCCTTGATATCGTCAATTGAGCAGAACCACTGCTCGGTCGCGCGGAAAAGAACCGGCTCTTTGCAGCGCCAGCAGTGCGGATATTGGTGGGTAATCTTTTTTAGTGCGAAAAGCGCACCGGTGTTTTTTAGATGCTCCGCAATGACCGCGTTTGCTTTTCCTGTTGCGAGCCCTTCAAACTGGCCTGCTTCTTTTGTAAGCTTGCCCTTTGAGTCAACCGGAACAATAATCGGAATCTGCGGATAGTTGCAGCAAACCTGATAGTCTTCAACGCCGTGACCGGGCGCGGTATGGACGCAGCCTGTGCCGCTTTCAAGCGTTACGTGGTCACCGACGATAACAAGCGATTCACGATCCAAAAACGGATGCTTTGCGGTTACAAGCTCAAGCTCCGAGCCCTTAACCGTGCCGAGAATTTTATAATCTTCAATGCCGCCAGCCTGCATTGTCGGAACGACAAGCTCCTCTGCTACGACATAATATTCATCGCCGGCCTCAACAACCGCGTAGTCAAATCTCGGGCCAAGGCAGATTGCGACATTGCCGGGCAGCGTCCATGTCGTCGTTGTCCAGATTACGAAATAGGTTTTTCCGGGCTTTGCACCAAGCTTGAAGATGTAGTCTTTGTCGTCAAGCACTTCAAATTTAACATAGATAGAGTTGCAGGGGTCCTCGGCATATTCGATTTCAGCCTCGGCAAGCGCTGTTTCGTCATGTGCGCACCAATAAACCGGCTTTAATCCCTTGTAGATATAGCCTTTCAGAGCCATCTCACCGAAAACTTCTATCTGCTTTGCTTCAAACTCATGGTTGAGTGTGCGATACGGGTTTTCCCAGTCACCCACAACGCCAAGGCGTTTGAACTGTTCGGTCATTATCTTAACATGAGAAAGTGCAAAATCACGGCAATGCCCACGAAAATCGACCGGATCGTCGCTGCGGCTGTCAAGACCAACCTTGTCTATCGCCTTGCGCTCAATCGGCAGACCGTGAGTATCCCAGCCCGGAACATAAGGCGCTTTAAATCCGGCTATGTTTTTATAGCGGACGATCATATCCTTCAGAACCTTGTTTAACGCGGTGCCAAGGTGAATGTCGCCGTTAGCATAGGGAGGGCCGTCATGCAGCACATAAAGCGGCTTGCCCTCGTTTTTTTTCATAAGACTTTCATAAAGCTTTTCGTCTTCCCATTTTTGCAGCATCTGTGGCTCGCGCTGCGGCAGGCCCGCCTTCATGGGGAAATCGGTTTTAGGCAGGTTTAGTGTTTTGTTATAATCCTCAGGCATTAGTAACCTTCGCTCCTTTTAATGCGTTATGCTAATTCCCGTTTAAAGAAACTCTGATTTTCTGACAGCGCAGCCGCAAAAGTGAGCTCATGCGCCGACTTAAAAGTGCTTCTGTAAATTTATGGTTTTACTGGGAACTAGTATCAGCTAATCTTTTTTACTTTATTATTTGCGCCATGGGCGCCGCCCCGAACCGCCGTTAAAGCTGTCGGTGCGTATATTATAATCGGCTCCAAACTTCAGACCGTCGCCGTCTTTATCCTGTCTTAACTTATCCTTGTCGTCCAGCGGCTGTGAAATCGGTTCGTATTCGCCGGTTTTTTCGTTGTATCTTAAATTAAGTTTAACCGTCCGCATCGGTTTTTGCTCTTCCTCTGTCTCCTGCGGTCTTGTCGGTTCTTCTGCTGTTTCTTCCTCAACTGGAACTTGCGGCTCTGCCGTCGCTTCCGACTCGGTTACGGCAGCCTCTTCAAAAGCTATATTTTCCTCCGCCGCGGGATTTTCCTCTTTCGGCGGATTTTCAATTGTTTCGACAGAATTTGTTTCCGCGGAACTGCTGCCTGGTAGAATATCTTCCTCCTGCGGCGGGACTTGAACTTCCTCTTTTTCTTCCACAGGCTGCGCCGGCGGATCTTCCGAAGGAATTTCGCTGATCAACTCAAGCTGCGCTTTGTAAAGCCGCATAACGCTCAGCTTGAAATCGGAAATTTCCCTTTTTAAACGGGAAGCTTCTTCTTTTCGCATTTCAATTTCACTTTGGGCGCAGTCTATTACGTTTTCCGCTTTAAATTGCGCGCTCTGCGTCATAAGACCGGCTTTTTCCTGCGCTTGCATTAACGCAATATCCGCCTTTTCCTGCGCTTCTTTGACAATGCTGTCAGCAAGCTTCTGCGCGTTTAAAAGCGTGTTTTTAAGGTTCTCTTCTTCGCTCTCGAATTTTTCTATTTTCTTTTCGGCGGCTTCAAGCTTGCGCTTTAGCTCGGTCGTTTCACGACCGGACTGTGACAGCGTTGTTGAAAGCTCCGCCATAAAGCTGTCTACGTCGGCGGTCTTGTAACCACCAAAGCTTACCTTTTCAAAGCGTCTGTTTAACAAATCGCCGTAAGTCGGCATTGTAAAACCACCCCTAAAGAAATTTTCTTGCCGCAAACGATAACCGCCCTTTGCGGGTCTGCGGCCCGAGTTTGTCTATAACAAAGCGGCCGTGCCCACGGATGGACACGGTTGCGCCCCCGCCTATTTCGCTTGAATTGTCGCAGCGGGTATCAAAATCAACCGACACAAGCCCGCCTGTGATAAGCCCCGCAGCCGCGGAACGCGATTGCCCCGTCAGCGCCGAAACCACACAGTCAAGCCTCTCTGATGCCACCGTGCCGCTTATTTCCTTGAAATGCTCCTCGCGGACTGCAAAGCCGCCGTCTGCAATTTCACATTCAACACCCGCGGCGCCTACTTTAACAAGATTTTGCACAATAAATGAAGCGACGGTTTTTTCGGCAAACACCGTACATTTTCCGTCACCCACAATAATATCGCCTATTTTCCCGCGAACAATCCCCAGCGCGAGCAGCGCACCAAGAAAATCGCGATGGGTAAGGCTCTCAAACCGCCACGTTAAATTAATCGCGGCGATGGGAAAAGCGCCGGGGCCATTTTCAGAATAAGGCGGGAAAACGCCGAGAAAAGCACGCTCCGCCCCATCATAGCCGCCAAAAATATTGTATGAGCAACCATCAAAAGCACCACCGGCGCAAAGCGTTTTTGCTCGTTTTTGCGCCAGTGATACTTCATGCGGATCAAGAAAACCTACAAATTTGGTGCTGTAAGAAGCCGCGCTGTCAAAAGCATCGCACACGCGGCGCTCAATCAACTCGTCCTCCTGCAGTCTGTTATCTTTTTCGCGTTTTGCCATTTTTACACCAACAACATGATAAGACCGCTCAATATTCCAAGCGCGATGATGGCAACCATCGGTGAAAAATCTACCGGCATCTCGCGGGTAAACGAAAGCCTGCTAAGCAGCTTTCTGATTGGCGCTATCACCGGCTCAGTCATCATAATGAGAAAGTTGTTGATTTTGTTTCCTTGACCCAAAGGCAGCCATGATATCAGCGCCCTTATCACGATAAGGATACTCAACAAATTTAAAAGCCAATAAACAGCATTGAGAAGATAAGCTAAAAACAAATTTGTTTCCTCCTGCTTTTAAAAGAAGACACCGTTGTTTTCAAGCTCGTCAAGCAAATCGCCCATAATATCAACATTATAAGGTGTGATAATAAATGTGCTGTTTGCAACGCGCTTAATCTGCCCGTTGTTTGCATAGGCAACGCCGCTTAAGAAATCGACAAGCCTGCGCGACACGTCCTTGTTTGTTGATTCAAGGTTAAGGACAACGGTGCGTTTTTCATTAAGATGGTCTGCTATGGAACTTGCATCGTCAAAACGTTCCGGTTTAACAAGAACTACCTGAAGCTGCGCTGTTGTGTGGATGTTAACCACCTTGTTGTTACGCTTTGACGCATCTTGAGAACCCGTGGATCTGCTGTCTGACTTAGAGATGATCTCCATATCATCGTCATCATATTCCTCGTCGTCAGGCACGGTGAGCATGTTCTTTACTCTTTCCATTAATCCCATTTCAGTTGCCCCCCAAATAATTTCTTTTTCCGAATATTGATGTTCCCACCCTCACAAGTGTGGAACCTTCCTCTATTGCAATCTCAAAATCAGAAGACATTCCCATTGAAAGGATATTCATATTAATATTATCTGATTTTTTTGCCGCAATGTCAATAAACAGTTTGCGAATTTGTGCAAAATAAGGTCTCGTTTTTTCCAAATCAGCCTCAACAGGTGGAATTGCCATTAATCCGCGTATATTTATATGTTTAAATTCTGCCACATAATTAACAAATTCAAACAGTTCGCTTTGTAAAACTCCGGATTTTGATTCTTCCCTGCCGATGTTTACTTCAATGAGGACATCCATTGTTTTGCCCGTCTTTTCAGCCTGCCTGTCAATTTCCTTAGCCAAATGCAGACTGTCAAGCGACTGGATCATATCAACCTTGTCGATGATGTATTTTACCTTGTTCGTCTGCAAGTGACCGATGATATGCGCCGACCTGCCCGTCATGTCAAGCAGCGGCAGCTTTTCAATAAGCTCCTGCACACGGTTCTCACCGAAAAGCGTTACCCCGCAGTCAAACGCGGCGGCAACAGCCTCTGCCGGCATGGTTTTTGTCACAGCCATAAGCGTGATGTCTTTCGGGTTTCTGCCCGATCTTGCGGCGGCCTTTTCTATTTTTGCACGGACTTTTTCGATGTTGCCGGCAATATAATCAAAATCACTTGATAACTTTGCCGTCATAAAGGTCATCTCCGTTTTCTATAACTTCATCATAAATTTGCAGGTTATCGTCTTTTGTAGCGTCAATTGCCGACACTGTGTAACCGGCAGCGCTGTATATTGAATCAATCTTTTTAAATTCCGCAATGTTGCCGTTTCGAACAAAAACGCCCTTTGTGCCGTCAATCACGTGAATAACGCTGTCAAGCACCTTAATGCCTGTGTAAGTGTCCGCTACTATTTCAACAGTCTGCTTTCTTAATGTGGCAAGCGTACCTGTCATCATCGTGCATTTGAAAACCACCGCAACGCCCGCATCGCTTTTGTTGATTGCCGCAACCGTCACAGGCACCTGCGGCTGAGCCGACAATATGAAACGCAGCTGCACCGTGTCGCCCACATGAAACTTATACACATCGTTTGTGTCAAGGTTGCAGACGATATAGGATTCATAACCCGATATAATCTTGCCGATTGCATCGCTGCCAGGCGTTGCCTTGGCACTGAGAAGTTTTTTTACTTCCGATGCCGTAATTGACGTCGCATCATTATAATTATATTTATTTTCGAGCCCGTCAGCCGATGAAACAAAATATCCCGCGACCGGCGTGCTTATTGAGCCGATTTTTGCCCCTGTATTTTCCGCAAGTGAATTGCATTCTTTTTGAAGCGCAGATATCTCCGCGTTAAAATCGGTGATTTCACCAGTGGCAAGCTGCTTTTTGTTAAGCAGAGAGAGCATGTCCGTTTTTTTTGTGACGATGCTGTCGGCGTTGGAACTGTCCGCCGCCTCAGAAAGCTCTAAAAAGCTTTTTTGAATCTCCGAGCTTAATACGTCAATGTCGATCGACTCAGCGTTAGCTAAGTTACCGGCTTGTTTATACTGGTTGATCTGTTCCTGCAACAATTGAATTTTGCGCTGATTTTCCGCATCCTGCTCCGTTTTGTAAAGGCCGGCGACTTCGCCGTTCTTGGCGACGCTTTCACCGTCCTGCCTTACGTAGTCGATTACGCCGTCTTTATCTGAATTTATAACAGTCTCTTGGTGAAGGACAAAGCTGTCGGTTTTAATAACATCTTCGAAGGTTCCGCTGTTTGCCCTCATGGTTACTATAGGATTATAAAGCGCGCTATACCCCTGATACCCGACATAACTGATAAGGAACAGTGATACAAGCACCGTCAGTATTCTTTTAACCGCAACGTTCATGCACTAAGCACCGCCGTTAATTTTGGTCTGTTTCTTTATCCATGCCGTCAAGAATGGATACAGGCCTAACCGGAGTTATTGTCGAAATAGCATGCTTGTATACAAGATTCTGTTTGCCGTCGCTTTCAAGAATTACTGTGTAATTATCGAAGCCCTTCACCGACCCCTTAAACTGAAAGCCGTTGGTCAGATAGATTGTTATAGGCGTTCTGTCTTTACGCACCTGGTTAAGAAACACATCTTGAAGATTAAGGATCTTTTGCATAATGAGCCCCTCCATACAGCTTATTTTAAAAGCGTCGTAGCCTTTAGTGGGAACGATAGGCTTTCATTTATAAAAATCAGAAGTTCCATTTCTGGGCATAAAAGTGCTAAGTGGTGAACCTTGCCTTATTATATCATATCACTTCGCAATTTTCTATAAGATTAAAAGCGTTTTGGCAAATATTTTCATTGGACTGCCCTGCTTCGATCCAGCTGATTCGCGTATCCCGCCGAAACCAAGTGAGCTGCCGCTTGGCATAATGGCGTGTGCCAAGCTTAATTTCTTCCACCGCTTCGCTTAACTGTGAGCCTGTGCGCCCTTCGCTGATCGCCTGCGCAATTTCCTTGTATCCGATTGCCTGCATGGCGGTCGTATTCTTATCTATGCCGCGCTTCAAAAGCTCCCGGACTTCACCCTCAAGCCCCGCCTGCATCATCGCGTCAACGCGGGCGTCTATGCGGCTGTAAAGCACACTGCGGTTTTCAAAACCAAGCCCGATCATGCAGGGTTTGAAAAGTTTGGGCGTCCGCCTTGATTTCTCGCGCATCTGCGTCATTGTCATGCCCGAAGTTTTATAAACCTCGATCGCGCGGATTATCCGCCCGGTGTTGTTCGGATGCAGTGTTTCCGCCGTTTGCGGGTCAAACCCCCGCAGCATTTCGAGCAAAGCTCCGCCGCCCTTTTCCGCCGCGATATCCCCAAGCTGCCGCCGCAGCCCGTCGTCGCGCTCAGTTTCACCAAACTCGATGTTATCAATAAGTGTATTCACATAAAGCCCTGTTCCGCCGGCAAGAATAGGCAGTCTGCCGCGGGCATTGATGTCGGTTATAACACGGTGAGCGTCTTTTACATATTGCGCGACGCTGTATGTGGTTTTAGGCTCCACCATATCCATCATGTGGTGCGGCACCCCGCGCATTTCTTCTTTTGAAGGCTTCGCCGTGCCGATATCCATGCCCTTATAAATCTGCATGGAGTCCGCGGAGACTACCTCGCCGTTATATTTTAAAGCGATATCCACGGCAAGACGGGTTTTGCCGGATGCCGTCGGGCCGACGACGACAATTATGGGAATAAGACTCATTGTAAACCTCCGGTGGGAATTTTTTTATCCGCTTATGATTTAATTTTCTTTGTCTTAGAGAAGTGCGTGTAATTATGTTTTTACTTTTTTGTAGTTTAAAATTAGATTCTTCTAATTATCACTTTGCCGCTCTGGCTGTGGCTGACTGATTCTTTTTTGTTTAAAAGTATATTCTTCAAAAGACTTCTTTGTCGCTAACGCCGCGACTGGCGGTTACTTTCTGTGCGTACAGAAAGTAACCAAAGAAACGCAAGGGGGCTTACCCCTTGACTCCGCGCACAGAAAACGCGCTGACCTAAGGTACGGCGGTGAAGAAAGTGGCTTTAAAGAACCAGTTTTCTCAAAACGGCGATGAACTCCCGTGCAAGCTTGAAAAAGCTCAATGGTAAGGATATCCCGTTGGTTTATAAAGCGCACATCGCCGTTTTGCCCCCGCAAAAAGCGGGGTCGCAAACCACATTTAAGCAACTTGCCGCTACCCGCCGCCCCCCGACGGTCGGCGCTACTATTTGATATTGGGAAGAAATCAATTAGCACAAAAGAGCCACAGAAAAGGCAATTACCTTTTTGCTACATTATAGCCACACACCGCGGAGGGCGCGAAAGCCCCGGACATGAATGGGAAGAGCACGGAGGGAACCGAAAACAAAACGGCGGAGCCTTTTGTTTTCGGC
>DBTI01000144.1:3654-4912 GCA_002306975.1 Ruminococcaceae bacterium UBA1320 | reverse complement strand
AAAGAAAGAGAATGTTTGTATTATGGGGATGATAAGTGGTAAAATTTTATTATTACAAATATATATTAAAGAGAATCCTTTTTATTATTGAGCACAATTTTTTAAAATAAAGACATAGAAGAAGGTTATTACAATGAAAAAGCTAATCGCGGCAATATTGACAGCGTTCACTTTGGTAATGTGTTTCTCCGGTTGCACAGCTAATGAGCTTGGTTTTTATAGTACCATTAAGTCCATGAACTCACTTACCAATTACAGCTGTTCAGGGAGCATGACGCTCAATATCAACAAATTTGATTTGGGATCCTCATCTAATGATGCTGACGCAAGCCAGATAAACGCAATAGTATCCATGCTCAACAACGCGAACATGAGCTATAGCGGAACTGTAAGCACTAAAACAAATAAAGAAACGCTTTCCATGACGCTAAAAACAGGTGACGGCACTGTTAGCATGCCGTTCGGTTTTATAATTGATAACAGCAAAAACAAGAGTATCATTGATGTAAGTTTGCCATCCATGCTTAATTCATATCTTCCCACTGATTTTAAATATACAAAGGTTAAAATCGGGTCGACTACATATTATCAGTATGATATTCTCGCTATAATAAAGCAGATTAACGCAGCGAAATCCGACTCTCCTTTAGCAGAATACAAGTCGGCGGTTCCTTCACTTACAGAGCTTACTACAGTAGCGAAGTCAAGTATTACGCAGCTAAGCATTCAGAAAAAGACACTTAAATATGCGGATAGTCTTGTGAACAATTACTTGAAAGATTTCAACCCCGATATAGTAAAGAGCGATGGACCAAACAGCTATACCATCAGCACATCGGTCAGCGATCTTTATGCGGTTTTTAAAGATGTATTATCCTATATAGGCAAGAATCCCAATCAATTCAGGTCATTGCTTTTGAATTATGCCAACAGCCTTACCGACAGTGAAGTTAAAACATTGAGTATCCCTGACATAACGAGAAGAACTGCTCTCGTAGCGGCAATAAAGAATATTCCGTTTGATGATATTGACAAAGCGATAAGTGATATGGACAGCGGTCTGAGTGAATCTTTGAAAACTTTCAGCTCCGATATTAAATATTCACTTAAGCAGTCAGGCAACACTTACACTACAGCAGGCAGTATAAACATTAATAATAACGCTCAGAAGCAAAGCACAGACCCGGCTATTGATATCACGATAAACATGAACAGCACGGTCGAAGCCCAGTAACCGGCTGCGCCGGGGCAAGACGCG
>DBTI01000144.1:2044-3410 GCA_002306975.1 Ruminococcaceae bacterium UBA1320 | reverse complement strand
TGCGCCGGGGCAAGACGCGGGTAAATTTTTAGATACAAATAGCAAAGTACGCGCGAAAAAAGCTTTCGCGCGTACTTTGCTATTTAAACCTAAAAGAGTAAATCGCGAGCCACTCCTCGCCAGCGAAACTTAAATATTCGCCCCTTTATGGTTTATAGTTGCTATTTGCTGTATAATAAAATATAAATTATATTGGACGAAGGATTATTATGAACAATAAAACAAAATCAATAATAGCCTATTCAGGAATCGGATTATGTGTTGTATACTTGGTGGTGGTTGTAGCTTTTATAGTAACGAAATCACAGCTGTTTTTAACCGGAATGGAAGTTGTAACAATTATTTCTGCACCGCTTATTCTTTTACTTATCGAAGCAATAATAACATTTACATTACCCGAAAATAAGTGGTGGCAGCATTTGGCTCATGTGTTTACGGCTTGCTGCATCGTATTGACCGCGACAACTCATTTTGTTAATCTTACAGTTACAAGGCCCCTTATGGATAAAGGCTTAAATGTGCCAAAATATTTTCAAATCGGACAATGGCCTTCGATTGAGATGGCAGCGGATTACCTAGCGTGGGGATTCTTTTTGGGGTTGGCTTTTATCTGTACCGCTGTGGCTGTTTTTCATGTAGAAAAGTTAAAAAGGATAAGAATCACGGTTCTTGTATGCGGTATTATGTGCCTTGTGGGATTTATGGGTCCTGTCTTAAATTTAGAACCCTTATGGTATGTAGCAATCATGGGGTATACTATAGGAACAATCTTAATTTGTATTGAACTAATGAGATTAAATAATCATAATGTAAATTAACTTACGCAAACACATCACATAAGACTATTGAAACTTTAAAAAACAAGGAGAATGAAAATGCGCAGAAGTGACAGAGAAATAAAAGACATTAACGGTTTAGAAGAAGTCATTAAAAAATGCAAGGTTTGCAGAGTAGGGCTTTTTGACGGCGATTTTCCTTATGTACTCCCCTTAAATTTTGGTTACAGCAAGACCGGAGACATATTCGTTCTGTATTTTCATAGTGCGGTTGAAGGAAAGAAACTGGATTTAATAAAGGAAAATCCTCACGCGGCGTTTGAGATGGATTGCGCGCATGAATTAGTTTCAGGCGGAGATGATGCATGCGCATACAGCTATAATTTCGCAAGCATAATGGGAAACGGCGCGATAAGTATTATTGATGACGTGAAAGAAAAGGAACTGGCACTTTTAAAAATCATGGAGCATATGACAGGAAGAAGCAATTTTGTATTTTCTGAAGGAGACATCAATAGTGTAGCGGTGCTAAAAATCGAAGTAAAAGGCATATCAGGGAAACTGCATAAATGAGATGGGAATTATTAGCG
>DBTI01000144.1:0-1772 GCA_002306975.1 Ruminococcaceae bacterium UBA1320 | reverse complement strand
TCACATTTTGTGAGCGCTTTTTTATTTTGCGGGTATTGACAAGGCAGCGGATAAGTTTTAAACTAGATTTGAACAATGTTCAAATCGGTGTTCAAATACGGAGGTAAAAATGGCGAACGCGTTATCCATAAAAGAAAAGATCATAAACGCCGCAGCCGAACTTATTGAAAAAAGCGAGGGCAACATGGAGGCGATCACGATAAGGGCTATTTCCGAAAAAGCGGGCGTAGGAGTAGGTCTTTTAAACTATCATTTTCAAACAAAGGAACACCTTATTGAAACTTGTGTTCAAAAAATCATCGGGGACGTAATTAAAGAATATAGACCAAAAGATATCGAGGGCTTATCAAGGCTCGAAAGACTGAAATTGACCGTTAAATCAGTTGCCGACTTTTTAATTGCAAATCCTTCTGTTTCGCGAATTTCTGTTTTAAGTGATTACAAAAGTCCTCAGCTTTGTGATAATACGATGAAGACCGTTCAAGGCTTTTTATCTGTTTTTGATGTGGAGGGCATTTTGGACAAAGGTAAAAAAATAATTTCCTTTATGCTTACTTCTGTTTTGCAGGCTTTGTTTTTGAGAAAAGACATCAGCAAAGCACTTTTCGGCTATGATTTTTATAACAAGACCGAAAGAGACACACTGCTCGATTTAATTGTTGAGCGTTTATACGGGGAGGGATAACAATGAAATGCCTTATTATTAACGGCAGCCCTAGAAAAGGGAACACATGGGCGCTTACCATGCTTGTTAAAGAAAACATTCAAAAGCTGGCGCCGGATATGGAATTTGAAGAAATCCAGCTAAAAGATCTGGATCTGCCATTTTGCACAGATTGCAGTTTGTGTTTTCGGAAAGGTCACCTATACTGCCCGCATCACGAGGTTATGCAAAATATCATGGATAAGATAAGTGAAGCGGACGGAGTAATTCTTTCAGTAACCTGTTATCAGTTCAATGTACCGGCACTGACAAAAAATTTTGCAGACCACATGTGCTTTATGCTTCACCGCCCGCGTTACTATAATAAAAAAGCGCTGATTGTTTCCACAGCAGGCGGCTATGGTGCAAACGGCACGACAAAGTATATGGAGGGGACTTTTCGGGGTTGGGGATTTAACAAGTGCTATCAGTTGCCTGTCAACTCAATTAGCTGGAACAATTATAAGCCAACACAGAAGGATATAGAAAAATGCCGGAAGGTAACTGAAAAGTTTTATAATGACCTTAGCTCCAGAAAACTTCATCCACCTAAATTCGGCATATTAATCCCATTTAATTTGTTTCGCGGTATGAGCAAGGATTACAAACCCGGCACGGAGTATGAATCTAGAGACGGCACATATTGGGACGAAAGCGGGCTTGCTGATAAAACCTATTTCCCGCTTGTTCCTTTGCCGATTCACAAAAGGCTGTTCGGAAATATGTTTTATTTCATAGCAAAAAAGGTTTCAGGGAAAATGATTGTTACCTATAAAAAATAGACGCAAAGAAAAGAGCACCCTGATTCCGGCAAAAAGCATAAATGTTCTAATATGATTGCATAAAAAACAAAAAACGGATTCCCTTAGCTTCAGCTTTAGGTACCTGTTTCTGTTTGGTAAGTCAGATTAATAAAGATGAAAGTGGAAATCGCGGGTGTAACGTAAAACGCTTATTGTACTGGTCCGCCTTATGCCGCGTTAGCAATGAGCGAAGGTCAGGTTGAACGGGTTCAAATATTGAACCTTATGCAAAAAAAGACGTAAAAGTAATAGTAATGCACGAACTG
>DBTI01000211.1:456-9961 GCA_002306975.1 Ruminococcaceae bacterium UBA1320 | reverse complement strand
CGTTACCTTGAACTGCAGCAAAATCGTTTTCCACATCGTTTCGACTATAAAGTTACCATTGACGCCGCCTCTGCCGAATGCTTTACGCACAAACTGCTTCTTCAGCCATTCCTTGAAAACTCCATCATCCACGGTTTTGAAAAAATTCAATATAAGGGGCATATTGAGGTTACAATCAATATGCTCGCTCATAAATATATCGTTATTAAAATTTGGGATAATGGAAGCGGCATGTCCCGCGACAAAATCAAACAGGTCAACCGCATGTTCTACTCTAGAAATGAAAAATATGATTTTGGAATTGGCCTTCAAAATATCGCATACAGAATCTACCGTTATTACAATGGAAAGGCAAAAGTATATGCCAGCACAGATGGAAAGCTTACCTGTTTTACTTTGTTTATACCTACGAATATATAAGAGGGAGACTGGCTAAATGCTAAAAGTTTTAATCGTAGAAGATGAAGTCAACGCGCGCGAGGGTTTGGTCGCACTGGTCAAACAAAAAGATTCAATTTATACCGCAATTGAAGCATTTGATGGATTGGACGGATATGACAAAGCGCTGAATTGCAAGCCGGACATCGTAATAACGGACATACGTATGCCAAAAATGGACGGACTTACGATGACAAAAAAACTGCGTGAGCAGGGTTTTGACGCGCAGTTTATTATCCTGTCAGGATATGCTGAATTTAAATATGCACAGGGTGCGGTTTCACTCAATGTAGTCGATTATCTGCTAAAACCGCTTGTTCCATCGAATGTTTATGAAATATTGGAAAAAGCGGGCGAGCTTGCCGAAAAAAAGCATTTGGCGAGTCTTTCACTTGACCGGGAAAGCGTGATGCTTATGTCCGAATCGGATGCAAGCAGAATCGTCCGTTTTTACAGCCACGAAAATGCCTGCCATTATTTTACCGCTTTAATTTTTACCGATCGGAACGAAGCGCTGAAAGGTTCACTGAAATGCATATTTATGAAATATGATGACCTGTTAATTTTAAACTTACCAGATGCTCGTTTTATCGGTATCATCATTCCCTGCTCCGATGAAAACGCTGTCAAACAGAAACTGTTCCGTCTTGTAGAGAGCTATCCGAAAACGGTGTGCTCCTATGGGTATCCTCAAACACCGGACATGCTGCTTGAATGGTTCGAGCGGCTGAATAAGACCATTCGATGGTCTATCTCTTCTGGTGAAAAGCTCCTGCAAACAGAGGAAGTTCACATTCCTGAAAAATCATGCGAAATTGTGGATCACAATTTTAAAAAAGGTCTCAACAAATTATTTTACAAACGTGAATATGAACGAGGTCTGCAAACCCTGCTTGATTATCTACATAATCTTCAGGGAAAAGGGCATCATCCGGAAGCAATCCTTCAGTTTGCCGTTACTTCCCTGCTCGCTTTAAATACCAAGCAGGCGACAGCCGAATCCATTAACATGCACTGCATCCAAACGCTGAACAATTTGATGTCATCCTGCACTTTTTATGATATGGAAACGTATATTAATGATTACTTCCATTATCTGAAGAATCCGCAAACTGAGCTGTCCATCTATTCCAAACCTGTCGCTGCAATCATTAATGAGATCAACAGCCATTATAATGAACCTATCAGCCTGAATTTGATTGCCGATAAGCTGGGTGTAACGCCACAATATTTAAGCCGCCTGTTTACCAAAGAAACAAACAGCAATTTCATTGATTATCTCACTACAGTACGCATCGAAATGTCAAAGTCGTTTATAAGAAACACCGATATGAAAATATATGAAATTGCTGAAAAAGTCGGGTATCCGGATGCGAAATATTTTTGCACCATTTTTAAAAAAATATCCGGTGTCTCCCCAAATCAGTTTAAGCGCATTGCAAATGAGTAACAATAGCGGTTTTTTAATAAATAATACTTATTTTGTATTGAAATTAGTATAAACGCCAAACGCCGGCAACACTTCATTATAGCAATATGCAAACAGAGAATGCCTATCCTTGCCATCGGCGGGGACAGGCATTCTCTGTGATACGGGTATAAACCTTAGTGGGTTATTATCAACTACTCTGCTATCACCGTTACTGTCTTGGCACCCTCGTCCGGTACAATGACAGCGCCTTCAAGGCTGTGCGCATAGAAGCCGCCTTGAACCGAATGGATGGTATTGATACCGCGAAGGCAAACCTTCCACGGCTTTTGAGCATTCGCCGTTTCTATCTGATATCTGCCGCCCTCACGCGAGACAATAACAGCTATCTCAGGCATACTGTCCGGTCCGCACAGCGTGGCAGCAGTCTTTTTACCATTTTCTAACCCGAAAACGTGAAATACTACATTGTCGGCATAGTCATAGTCCGGCCGGTCGTTTCTGCTTCCGATAGCGATCACGCTGTTTGACCGTACAAGAAGCGGAAGGCCGAAATAGTCAAACGTCTCTTTGACCCAGCGACCGCCTTCCACTGTTTTACCGCTCAAAAAATTGACCCATTCGCCTTTAGGCACATAATACCGGGCAACTCCCTCCTCGTTGAAAATAGGCGCGACCAACAGCGAATCGCCCAGCATATATTGCAGGTCGAGCGTTGCGCAGGCAGGGTCGTCAAATTCCAACGCCATCGCACGCATCATCGGTATGCCATCGTGTACGGCTTCTCTGGCCTTAGAATAGAGCTAGGGCATAAGGCTGCATTTCAGTTTTGTGAAAAAGCGCAGAACATCAACCGCTTCTTCGTCAAACAGCCATGGAACGTGGTAAGATTCATTGCCATGCAGACGGCTGTGCGACGACAATAGCCCAAAAGCCACCCACCTTTTGTAGATGTCAGCCGATACGGTCCTTTCAAATCCGCTGATATCATGACTTCAAAAGCCAAACCCGCTAAGGCCAAGCGACAGCCCCCCTCGCAGCGTTTCCGCCATTGACGCATAGGTCGAACAGTCTCCGCCCCAGTGCACCGGAAACTTTTGACTTCCGACTGTTGCGGAGCGGGCAAACAGCGCGGCGTTTCCATGCCCGTATGTGTCCTCCAGCACCTCAAAAACAGCCTTGTTGTAAAGGTAGGTGTAGTAAGTTGTGCATTTTAAGCGGACCCGCGCCATCGAAGTAAACGACGTCAATCGGAATCCGCTCGCCAAAATCAGTTTTAAAGCAGTCGACACCCATATCCACGAGCTGTCTGAGCTTTTCTTTATACCAGGTGACAGCGCCAGGGTTGGTAAAATCCACGATTCCCATTCCTGCCTGCCACATGTCCCATTGCCATACACTGCCGTCCTTAGTTTTTAACAGATAAACATGCTCTGCCCCTTTGCGGAAAAGTTTTGATTTCTGCGCAATGTAAGGATTGATCCAAGCACAGATTTTCAACCCCTTTTCTTTGAGCTTTTTCAGCATTTCAGGCGGATTGGGAAATACATCTTTATCCCACTCAAAATCGCACCACTGTCCATGAAGTAGTTTGCAGAATAGCAAAGCAGATTGTGACTTGACATCTGCTTCTGCTCTTCAAGAAATTCAAGAACAGTTTTCATTTTGACGTCTTTCTCCTGTCGTCGGCTTATGCCGCTTTCGCCGGGATTTTTCTGAGGTGCCCCGACTGTCTGTGAACATTACTCGGGCATCAGGAACCAATAAGCTGTAAACATATAGATGTTTACCATCCAAGCTCCAGTTTTTGAGGTAAAATTGCGGAACGTAATGATTGTCATGTGCAATCGGACTCTCAGACAAAATTATATCCCCTTTTAAGCTTCTCCTTATTTGCCATGCCTTTTCTAAATTTTTTACAACAAGAAATTACTTTAGTCTTGATAGTAGGCATAGGCCAGCAGAGCACTGGCCATGAGATTAGTGCCCATAGTCCACACTGACAATAGTATGAATTTCGAGCAAATTGAAAAATATGTTTTTACCTTAGTTTTCATAAGCAATCCCTCCTTGTTTCCCAAACCATTCTTTTCATAACAGTCATGAAGTAAACCTATCAGGATATAGACTATGAGACCTAAAACTATGATTGGTACAATGCTCTGCTTCCCTTGCTCTGCAAGCCTAAACTTACTATCACAATCCATGCTTACTTGCGATTTACTAATATCTGCGAACTTCCTAATGCTAATATGCGTCTTGATCAAGATCAGGGAGACTCCCCTGGGCTTGGCTCCAAATAAACATAATGGGCAGTTTAATAAAATATCAAAAGTCTGCTATTCTCATTAGGTTTCATTATCAATTATATCAATATTTTTTTGCTTTCTAATGCTAATTCGTATTTTTGTTGCCATATAACTCAATAACTCTTGCTTTATCGTAAAAATCCTTAATGGTGCATAAGGTCCCCCAATATGAAACAACAGTAAAAACAACACCAATTATAAGGATAGCAATTACAAGTTGAATTTTATTAGTATGATTAATTAAAATATTGACCACTGCGCAAATAGATATAAGTGGTATATTAATTGTAGTAGACCTTAATATTCGATATTTGCTTCTCGTGTAGCTCTGATGATCCTTCATTTTGTCAGTTTCAGTAACAAGTAAACTACTTTTAGCTTGTAGTCCAGATGCTTTTCTAACATCATTCTCTTTTCTCTGGAAGACAGCATTAGCCAATCTATCAAAAATCATTCCTATGACATAGGCCATTCCTAAAAAAAGAACTATAAGTAAAGCGCTATTCGTCAAATTTAGAAGTGTTTTTATTATACCATGCTCAACACAATCTAATAGCAAAGCCCACCACATTGTTGTCTGCACTCCGATTACAACCAATTCAACATAAAGTGAAGTTGTTGACATATTACGTAAACCTCCTTTGCGGTAGCTTCTACAATATGAAAGTATAGCTACGACCGATATTTACATAGGAGTTGATGACGACCAGTTACAGACAGCAGTCAATTCGAATCCTCTGTCCATGATAATTAATTAACCTTATAATAAATAATCCTTATTTCTTCACACAGTGTATAAGGCGTGTCATTCACAATATGTAATCAGTGGGAATTTTAAACATAATGAGAATAACAAAGAAAAATAATTTATATGGCTTCAATCATTATTCAAAAGCATAGTTTATTAAATGCGTGTCCGGACCGAAAAGATAATCAATATAGTTATCAACAGACAGCAAATCGCTATTCTTAAGTAATTCCATATGTATTTTATTATCATTACCTCATGAAAAAATACGCTATGATTGCAATTCGCAAAGGAAAGACAGACCCACTTGACTCAATAAAAATTGCAAGCTATGGAATAGACTATTGGTACAAGCTGGTAGAATTTGAGCCGACATCAGATGTATACCAAGAACTAAAGAATCTTAATCGGCAGTATCTGAGCTATCTATCCATGCGTATAAAAGCAAAGGTCTCAATGACTAATCTTACCGATCGGACGATGCCTGGAATTAAAACTGTTTTATGGAATCGTTCAGATGTTCCTGACAGAGATAAACTTTGCGACTTTATACGCGAATACTGGCATTACGACAATATTACCTGTTTGTCGGAGGGTGATTTCATTGTGCGGTACAACTCATGGGCAAAAGAGAAGGGATACCGCGCCAGCACAGAAAAGGCAAAGACAATCTATGCTTTAGCTTTAGACGGTATCCCAACAATGTCATCCAAAACGTCATCGACCAAAATGCTCGTTTTGGAATCTGTTAGGGTCTTGCAGATGATCGACAAGACTCTTGCGTCTATTTTAGCACAGATGCGTAACCTTGTAATCGGATTAAAAGAATACGAAGTTGTTATGGCAATGCCAGGAGTAGGCAGCATTCTTGGCCCACGGATTATTGCAGAGGTAGGGGATATTCAACGTTTTCATAGCGGTAGTGCATTGGTTGCTTACGCTGGCTTAGATGCTCCGCCCTACCAATCTGGTACCTTCACCGGAACTAACAGGCACATTTCTAAGCGAGGATCATCCTCTCTGCGTAAAACTGGCTATGAGATAATCCGTTTTGTAAAGCAGGCCAAGCCAACAACAGATACCGCTGTATATGACTTTTTGCTAAAAAAAGAGTCCGAAGGGAAACCTTCGCGTGTAGCCAAAATCGCTGCTCTCAACAAATTCCTGAGAATCTACTATGCCAGAGTGAAAGAGCTCTACTGCTAAGAATAAGTTGCTGCAACGGCCAGAAGCTGAATAGCCGCTGGTCAGCTTTGCTGTACTTATTTTTACTATGGATAAATGGTTGCTATAGTCAATATTTCCACTTGACTTTTATTAGCAGGATTATTGCTATAATTGCAAGTAATGCACATAACAGAAGCGGTGTGGTAAATATGTTTCGGCCTGATATTGCCGCAACATATTTACCGCACCGCTCTTTACCGTACTTTGGCACAGCAAAGCTGTCACCTTGCAATATAAGATACCGAAATCTATTGTAAGTATAAAATGCATATATTCAAAAGTCAACCAATATTCGACTAATATTTCTTATATATTTACGCAAATATTCTCTACTGAATTTGAAAGTGGTGTTAAGCTTTCAAGGTTTGATTGATGCGGTACTTAAACACCGTTTATAAATTATTTAAAACTTTATTCCTTATAACCACATTTTAACAGCCTATGACACCAGTAAATATGCCATTTTCATTTAAGGACTATATTCCTAATGACAAAAATTTGTGATTAGAAATACAATTCTTAAACTAGGATTATATTGTTTAATGCAACACGTACAAAGTGGCTTGATGAAAAAATTCATCAAGCCACTTTTAATTCTTTATTCGGTTTTTTCAGTGCGTTATACTAATCTTCTTCTGAGATAGTGACAAAAAAATCTTCACAAAATCATATATCAAAGTTTTTGTTTGAATTTTTTGACTATCTCTATCGAGGATAAGTATCAATGGTGGAATAGCCTGACACCGGTAAAGGCCATCGCAATATGATACTTATCACAGGTTTCAATGATGTTGTCGTCGCGAATGGAGCCACCGGTTTGAGCGATATATTCGGCGCCGCTTCGATGCGCCCTTTCAATGTTATCGCCAAACGGGAAAAACGCATCGGAACCCACCGACACGCCTTTAAGCGTTTTGATCCATTCCTTTCTTTCTTCCCTGGTTAACGGTTCGGGCTTTTTTGTGAATATTTCTTCCCAGCAACCGTCGGAGAGGACATCCTCATAATCATCGGAAAGATAGACGTCAATCGCATTATCCCTGTCCGGGCGGCGGATGCTATCTTTAAACGGTAGGTTTAAAACCTTGGGGTTTTGGCGCAGATACCATTTATCCGCTTTATCGCCGGCAAGGCGGGTGCAATGGACTCTTGACTGCTGTCCGGCCCCGATTCCAATCGCCTGACCGTCCTTTACATAGCATACAGAGTTTGACTGCGTATATTTCAGGGTGATCAACGAAATTATCAGATCATTTTTTGCATTTTGAGGAATTTTTTTATTTTGGGTCGGGATGTTTTGAAGAAGCGCTTCGGATATTTCAACCTCGTTTCTGCCCTGCTCGAATGTGACGCCGAAAACATCCTTTTGTTCAATCGGGTCAGGCCGGTAGGTCTCATCTATCTTGATAATCGTATAATTGCCTTTTCGCTTTGATTTCAGAATGGCAAGCGCCTGTTCGTCATAACCGGGCGCGATGACGCCGTCCGAAACTTCCCTTGCGATGAGCCTTGCCGTGGGAACGTCGCAGATATCCGACAACGCGATAAAGTCGCCATAGGAGGACATTCTGTCGGCGCCCCTGGCTCTTGCATAAGCCGAAGCCAGTGAGGACAACTCCAAATCGTCTACAAAGCAGATTTTTTGAATCGTTTCACTAATTGGCGTTCCGACTGCCGCACCGGCCGGGCTTACATGCTTGAATGAGGCGGCGGCAGGCAACCCTGTTGCTTTTTTGAGCTCTTTTACCAGTTGCCAGCCATTCATGGCATCCAGCAAATTGATATACCCGGGTCTTCCGTTCAGAACCTCTATGGGCAATTCTCCGCTTTTCATAAGTATTCTGGCAGGTGTCTGATTCGGGTTGCATCCATACTTGAGTTGCATTTCATTCATGACAAAAAATCTCCTTATAGCAAAATAAAAAAGCCAATCCGCAGGACTTTCGCCCAGACGGTCGGCCTTTTCTGAAGTCAGTCACCGTTAGCTGAATGCCGATAGATTGACTTGCCATACTCCCTTGTGGTACCCCACATCCGTCAGTTATATGACTTATAATTATTAAATTACACCGAAAATGCATCTTTGTCAAGGCAGAGCTGAATCCGGATCAACTCATCCGCCGCTACTTAACCTTCAGTTTTATTTACTTCTATAACTTAATTAATTATAATAAGGATAAACTTTGTACGCTAATTATTTATTTGATATCGCAAATAAATATGTGTAATAAAAAGTCCAAAAAGCTTGGTGACTTGATTCACTGTACGTGAATTATTATCTAGTTATTAAAAAGAGGTAAAGGATATGGATTTCACGGCATTTTTACAAGAACATAAATATATAGATTTTTCTTCACCGTTAATAATGGAAAAGGCAAATCTGCTCTTTTTACATATAAATACGGATGTTGAAAAAGCTGAGATCGCCTATGAGTTTGTAAGAGATGAAGTTCCCCATTCCTTTGACATAAACGCTGAAGTCATCACCGCAAAAGCTTCTGATGTGCTTAAAAACAAAACCGGTATTTGTCACGCCAAGGCAAACCTGCTTGCTGCTCTCTTACGGTCACAGGGTATCCCCACCGGGGTTTGTTTTCAGCATATCACGCTTGCTGACGATAAATCTCTTGGGTATTGCGTGCATTGCTATAATGCGGTATATGTGGATAATCATTGGATAAAGGTGGACGCCCGTGGAAACACCCAAGGGATAAACGCGCAGTTTTCTCTTGATAAACCCATACTCGCGTTTCCAAATCGGCAGGAATATGACGAGTATTTCTGGCCCGGAATTTATGCAACCCCTCATAACGACACGATGATAATGCTGGAAAGCGCAAAATGCATACAGGATGTTTATGACAATCTTCCGGATTATTTAAATGAAAAGCCTGAAATTGCAGAATAATCGCGGGTATATATTAAAATCTTCCCTGCCGGTTATGAATCAATTTGATTCGCACTTGCAGAGAAGATTTTTTGCTTTACAGCTATTCCAGTTAAGATTGAAACTCAATAAATTTTCTTATTTTCGACGGAGTCGGGAATAAAAAAATTATCCTCTCCCTCTCTTAATTGGAATTGCTGTTTTATTTTAAAACAGTTAATAATACCATCCGGGATACTGTTGATATCGAATGTGTCGTTTGCATGGGCAATCGCAGTCGTAATAATCTTTTTTATAAAATTCCGGCTGCTGTTGATAGCCAGAATAAAACTGACATTCGCGGCACGGATATTTGTAACCGCTGTCTTGATAATAGCCTGGGTTCTGCTGATATTCAGGATACTGCTGCTTATACTGTTTATAAGGCGATTCGTATTCCTGTTCTTCATAGCCGCTGTCTTTATATT
>DBTI01000211.1:0-203 GCA_002306975.1 Ruminococcaceae bacterium UBA1320 | reverse complement strand
CGCTGTCTTTATATTCGTCGGGCTTTTGCTGATAACCGGAATACGGCTGCTTATACTGCTTGTTGGGCGATTCGTATTCCTGATTTTCATAACCGCTGTCTTTATAATCATCGGGCTTTTGCTGATAACCGGAATACGGCTGCTTATACTGCTTGTCGGGCGATTCATATCCCTGATTTTCATAGCCGCTGTCTTTATATTCG
>DBTI01000207.1:2339-3338 GCA_002306975.1 Ruminococcaceae bacterium UBA1320 | reverse complement strand
TAGAAATAATATGTTATATATATTTGTTGTCTCATTAGGCTGTAAATGTATTTGACGAGGATTATACCTCTCAGGCTTTATTTAATACTAATCTCCATTAAAAAACAGACTATTAACACATATAGGAGAACACATGAAAGCTACCTCACACTTTGCAATGGCGCACCTGATTAACGCCGCCCTAAAGAGCCGCGGCATTTATCTTGATCGCATTTCCTTTGTTTACGGAAATATAGAGCCCGATTATACCCCCGCTATGTGGATTTATCCTCATTTCAGTAAGGTCTGCTTACGCACGATAACAAATATCGCTTTTGAGCTGCCGATGGTGCCGGTTTGCAGCTCCGGGCGAGTCGGCGCGTTATATTCAAAAAGACTCGGCATGCTGTGTCACTTTCTTTGTGATTATTTTTGCTATGCTCACAACGATGCTTTTTCCGGCAATATCAGTCAGCACATATCCTATGAAAATGAGCTTGACGCTTACCTCCGTTCAAACTGCATGGAGCTTCTGGAGCTTGACGAAGAAGCGGAAATTCAGCCGATAGCTGATAAAGACGAGCTCTTATCAAGCATCGAAGCCTTCCGCGAAAACTACCTTAGCAGCGGTTTTTCTCTTCAGAATGATCTTAGCTCCGCCTTTGAAGCCTGTATCTCCTCAATAGTGAATATTCTTGCTCTGTCGAAGAGGGTTCCGGCAGCAACGACCAGCATTCAGCTTGAAGATTTTATTGCCTCGCTTAAGGGTTATGCAACCGGAAACAGCGTTGTTTTTCGCATGTTTATGTTTAAATACAGAAATGCCAATCTCTTTTTTCTGCCGGCGCTGATGCCTCCGATCGGAGCATACGCCTAAATCGAGAGCTTTTATTGGGTTCGAAATCCAGAAACTGAACTTATTGAATTGAAATAGTGTATCGTGATATAATGATTAAAGAATCCCAAACAAAAATAAAACATGGAGGTTTTACAAATGAAAATCAGCGCAAGAAATCAATT
>DBTI01000207.1:0-2085 GCA_002306975.1 Ruminococcaceae bacterium UBA1320 | reverse complement strand
AGCGCAAGAAATCAATTAAAAGGAACTGTCGTTGAGATCAGAGAGGGCGCCGTCAACGCGATTGTTGTCATTGACATCGGCGGCGGCAACAAAGTAAGCTCTTCAATTACAATTGAAGCGGTCAGGGAACTCGGATTAAAGGTTGGTTCACCGGCATATGCGGTTATTAAGGCAAGCTCGGTTATGGTAGCGGTTGATTAATCAATACTCTGCAACATTAATAATAGTCCCTCCCGACGCAAATGCGTCGGGAGGGATTTCTTTATCTAAATCAGAGATATTTTGCCGAACGCCTTCGTTTTCCCCGCCCGTTCAATCTATAATCAAGCATCATTTTTATTATCGGTTACATTTTTCTGATGTACCCTCCATAGCTGAAAACTGTTTAGCAAAGCAATCGCTTTGGCCGGGTCTTCAATAGAAAAGTCAAATATGTCCTCAATCCTGTTCAAACGGTAAAGCAGTGTGTTGCGGTGAATGCAGAGCTTTGCGGCGCTTGATTCCCTGTTGTGAAAGGAGAGACTGTATATCATGAGTGTTTTGAAGTATTCTGTGTTGTTTTCGCTGTCATAGTCCCGAAGCTGTTTAAGCAAGGGATGGATGAACATATCCGCGTCAACATTCCGACAGACGAGTTCAAACATCTGGTCCGGAAACAGACGGTCAAAAATTTCAAACGGTTTGTCCGTTAGCAATGCCGTCATGTGGGCCTGATGGAAACGTCCGCGCATTTCAAGCAGATTTGAAAATGGCTGCGATATACCGCTTGGATGATTCGCGGGAGAAAGATAGTTTACGACGTCAGAAAAGAAGTCCTTCTCTTTTTCGGTATAATCGCCTCCTTTCATCATTCCGAGCAGTGTTACTATGCAGCCGTTATAGACGGTGCTTACGGATGAACGGTAAATTGTGGGTATCTGAGAGATGACCATTGTTGCGAAAGCCCGCTGTGACGCGGAGTTTCCGACAGGCGTGACCATAAGGGCAAAAGTGCCTCTCAGACTTAAGGCGAGGCTTCGTGTCGCCAAGGAACATACCTGCGGTGCCGTATCCGGCTCAAGAAGATCATTCAAATATGATGAAAGCGATGCGATATTTCGATTTTTTCGAGGCACCATAAGCATCTTCAGCGCATCAACAAAAACCTGCACAACATCGATATCGTTCGGATACAGAGGCGAATCGAACATGAAAACGGCGACGTGCCCGTATATCTGCTCGCCCTCATATACTTCGCCAAATATCCTCGGACAGTTTTTAACGAGTCCGCTGTTCGCATAGAACGGTCGGTAGCATCTGTCCATGCTTTCAAGGTATTCTTTTTGATATTCTTCCACTGTGCTCAGCGGCAGTACTTTTTTTTCAAGCAGCGTGTCCCATATCTCTTCACCTGTCTTTTGCTTAGGATACTGACATATCAGCTTATAATTCTCATTTGTCAGAATAACTGGCAGGTTAAATATATTGAAGGCCGCTTCTACCAAGGCATCAATGCTGTCATATTTCAAGGCTTCAAAAAATATACGGTAAACGTCATTGAGGTTCACCTGTATATGCGGTTTGACTGTCATTTTGCACAACCCTCCATGCCTGTTTTTCTGTTTCAGACTATTATAAAGATTTCGTGCGGTGATATACTAAAAATGTAAGTTAAAAACTTATCAGCATTATATCACACCGGTAATTTTTGTGCGATATAAATATAAAGTTTGAAGAAAGGAAAATACTTTTATGAACTTTGCAAAGACATTTTCACCATTTAAAATCGGAAACGTGCTCATCAAAAACAGGCTGATTATGCCTGCAATGGATTCCGGTGTATTCAGCCCCGAGGGTTTGGTTGTGCAATCGACACTAGATTATTACGGTGCTCGCGCTTCCGGCGGCTTTGGCCTTGTAATCATAGAAATAGCGGCTGTTGAGCGCCGCGGCGTGGGTATGCCCGATGAGCCGAATCTGTGGAATGACGACGGTCTGCCGGGACTTACAAAGCTTGCAAACTGCATTAAAAGCAAGGGTGCGCGCACCCTCGTACAGCTGCATCACGCGGGACGCGAGACAGTGGCAGCAATGGCCGGAGAGCAG
>DBTI01000081.1 GCA_002306975.1 Ruminococcaceae bacterium UBA1320 | reverse complement strand
TAAGGCCTCTTTTTCCGATTTGTTATAGTTGACGGCGACGCCAAAACCTTCGCGCGCGAAAAGTTTTGCTGCGGCTTGTCCTATTCCGCGCGACGCGCCGGTAATTAAAACATTCTTATTCATGCATCTTGTCCTCCTGCAAATTGCCATTAAAACGGTGTATTTATTATAATACAAACTAAGATTAAAGGAAACACTATGCTTTCCCCATAAATTAGCAATGCAAATGTTAAATAATGCCTTGTTTTCGACTTGATTATGTCGTATTATAGTAGACAGAATATAGCGTTTTCATAGATAAAGACTATAATTTTGGGGGTTAACGATGAAAAGGGTTCTGAAATATATATCAGTATTATTGGCTTCATTAATTTTTATGACAAATATTTCATTCGCCTTTACTGCGACAGCGGCAACTCCGCCAAGAGCAAACATAGATTCACCGGCAAGTTCAAGCGGCGTAACAAACAGTGTAACAATAAAAGGCTGGTCAATAAACACAAGCGGTGTTAAACAGGTCACGGTTTACATAAATGGAAAAAAAGTAGGCAACGCCACAATAGGCTTAAAACGTGACGATGTAAATAGGGCATATAACTCAAAAGGTGTTTATAAGGGCGCGGCAACCAGTGGCTTTTCCTATACGCTCAATACATCGAGTTATAAAGACGGCACTTACACTGTAAAAATCATTTCAACGGGTAAAAACGGATCAACGGTCAGCGCAACAACAAAATTCATCAAAGCCCAGCCGCTTATCTTTATAGATACCCCCAAAAACGGGATAAGCGTAAAATCAGATTTTAAAATATCCGGCTGGTCACTTAATCCAAGCGGAGTTAAAAACGTTGATGTATTAATTGACGGGCAAAAAGTCGGCAGCGCGCAAACCGGCATCAGCAGGGCTGACGTAAACAAAGTGAAAAATAAATCCGGCTGCTACAAGGGTGCTGCGCAAAGCGGCTTTTCATATACCGTAAAATACAGTTCTTTGAGTATAGGAACCCATAAGGTTCAAGTGACCTCTTATGGGGCTGACGGCAGCAAGACAACGGCGTCATTGAATGTAAAAGCTCTTGCGCCCGATCCAATTGCGCATATCGACACGCCAAAGCCAAACAACGAATATCTTACAGATTCGTTGACTGTAAACGGTTGGTCTTTAAGTGCGGACGGTGTAAAGAGCGTAGAGGTTTTTCTTGACGGCAAATCAATCGGGCTTGCGACCGTTGGACAGCAAAGACCGGACGTTGACACAAAAATGAATGCCAATAATGTTTTTAAAAATGGCTTGAACAGCGGCTATTCATTAACGGTAAGCGGTCTTACAGGCTATACAAAAGGCGTTCATACCGTAAAAGTTATTTCAACCGGAAATAATGGCGATAAAGCTACTTATGAATCTAAGGTAAATAAAGCCGAACCTTTATCGGGTTTTGATAATTCAAATTACAGCTTTGACAGTGATGTCAGGGTAACCGGCTGGGCGCTCAACGCCACAGGCATTAATAGAGTAGATTTGTACTACGGCTCCAATCTCATTGGCTCTGTGGTGCCGAACTTAGACAGCACTGACATTCAGTCAAAATATGATGCAGGCGGCCTAAAGTATAAAAACGGGACATTGAGCAGATTTTCATTCAATTTGAATATAAACTCCATTCCAAGTGGAACCGGAACGCTTGTTGCAAAGTGTATCGGCAATGATGATGATGTCAGCACTGCTTCCGCAACCGTCAAGATTGAGAAGCCTTCTCCGCTCGGCATTATCGATACTCCGGCAAAAGGGCAAAACTTTACCTATAACGACAAAACAATCGTTGTTACCGGATGGACGTTAAACGCAAGCGGTGTACAGAGCGTCGATGTTTATCTTGACGACACGCAAATCAACGATGTAACAACAGGTCTTCCCAGCGACAGCGGCATAATCAACGCCTCTGGCGGCAGATATAAAGATGAACAAAATGCCCGTTTCACAACTGGACCAATTGATATAAGTAACCTTTCCTACGACAAACACACCATAAAGGTTGTTGCAACCGGTTATGATGGCGGTGTCTACACATTTTCAAATACCTTCTATAAATCTCAGACATCCTTTACTGCGTATAATATCGACGTTACCACTATGGCCGCGAAAAACAGCAGTTCAACAAGCATCATTGATCCGGATGTAATAAAAAGCACCGATGCCGCCGGTATTTATGAATTTATGACGCTTAATTATATCGACGGCATAACAGCCGATGTCCTTAATCAAATGCTTGTTAACTGCGGTGTGCTGACCGGCAAAGGGCAGGTTTTCCTTGATGCAGCAAAAACTTACAACATAAACCCTGTTTATCTTGTGGCACACGCCAGGGTAGAATCCGGCAACGGCACATCATCTCTTTCTAAAGGCATTAAAGTTCCCGCAGGAACATATACCTTCAGCGGCAAATCAAAGGCAGTGGCGGCCGGCACCTACTATAATCAGTTTGGCATAAATGCCGTAGACAGCAACCCGCTCGGTCAGGGCTCTACATACGCGGCATTCAGCGGTTGGAACTCGGTTGACGCTTCAATAAAGGGCGGAGCCGAGTGGATTTCAAGAATCTATGTCTGGGGCGGCAGCCCGAATCAGGATACCATCTATGAGATGAGATTTGACCCCGGCTATTGGGATGGTACATATAAACACTGCTATGAATACGCCACCTCAAAAACCTGGGCGCACAGCATTGCTGCAATCATCGCCCAGTATAATGATATCTTCAACGGCATCCAACTTACCTTTGATATCCCGCAATATAAATAGAAACGGGAAATTATTATTGACTTATCTATTGATATTTTCTAAAATAAGATTATAATTATGGAAAAAGAAATTTCTTAAAGTCGAATTTTGCAGTTTAAAGTCAATTGTGATATAAATTGAGAAATTCATCCGCGCTATTAATATTTGACAATATCGGGGGAGGAAAAACCATGAGTAACCGATTTCTTTCAAAAGGTAACAAAAACGTCAGTGATGATGACGATTTAGTGCTGCGTCAGCTTTCAGCGCTTGGAGATTCCGACGATGACTTTGGAACAAATGAAACCAATCAACCAATTGCGAAAGCTGAAGCTAAAGAACCGGTAAAGCAGGAGGAAACAGCGAAGCCGGTGTCGGAGCCTGAGAAAAAATCTATTATCCAGCAAGGGACGGTTATTACAGGTTCAATAGCCGCCGCAACAGCTTTGTTCATTTACGGAACGGTAAACGGCAACGTTGCTTGCGAAAGTGACATAACTGTTGATGGCACTGTTGAAGGTAACGTCAAGGCATGCAACATTCAGGTTTTAAGCGGGCAGGTAAAAGGCGACATCGAAAGTAAAAGTGCCGTTAATGTGCAAAAAGGCGCGGTTGTAAACGGCGATATAACAGGTGAATTGCTTAGCTGTGACGGTAAGGTAGAGGGCAATACAAACGTCAAAGGTAAAGCGATTATAAAAGAAAATGCCGTAATCATCGGTGATATCATTTGTGAGAAGATCAGTATCTGCGAGGGCGCTGTTTGCAAAGGAAGTATTCAGACCGATATTGCAAAAATGAGCAGCTCTTACAACGATGACAGTGCCGTAAAGGCCAATACGCCAAATCAAGATAACAGGGCAATTGTCACCGACCTTAAAAAATACATCTGATTATAAATTTTCGCAATAAAAAACAGCCGCTTTTGATTTTTCAAAAGCGGCTGTTTTAATCGGTTTATAATAATGGTCAAGTTTCCTCAGTGCTTTTAAGCGCCTCGGTTTTTCTATCATTATATCTGCCCCAAACGCCTGAGAGAGAAAACAGAATCATAAAAATTGCTCCGCTTTGCAATCCTATAAAAGGAACGTCGGTGATACCGTGAACCAGCGAAGCGGCAATAACACCCAAAGGTATTGCACATGCAGGGTTTATGTGAAGATGTTTTAAAATCTTAATAATGATAAGCACAAAGAAAACAATTAAAATAGCAGAGCCGACTATTCCGAAATTCAAAAGCATATCAAGAGTTAAGTCATGAGCATGTGTATCATGTGCCCTGCCGACACTTAATGTAAAATAAGTGAACATTCCTTGCCCAAAAAACGGGTGCGTTTTTATATAACCGATGGATGTTTTCCAAATG
>DBTI01000110.1:14458-17877 GCA_002306975.1 Ruminococcaceae bacterium UBA1320 | reverse complement strand
GTGTTTGAAGCACTGACGCAGGCGGTGGCACTGCTGACGGACCATGTGTGCCATCTCCCGGTTCTGCGGCAGGTCAACGCGCTGCTCGGCGGCGTGCTCGGCCTTTTAAAAGGCGGAGCCGTTCTCTTTATGGCGCTGGCGGTCATACAGATTTTTACCCCTGCCGCCAAAATTGAAAAATCCGATCCGCTGCTCCAGAAGTTGGGCGGATTTTCAGCGTTCCAATACGCATACACTCATAATCCGGTGTATAAACTGTTTCAGGAGGATCTTTTAAATGGGATTGGCATCAACAATGAAGGACAAAAACAAGAACTTTAATGTGCCGAATGCGCTCACGCTGATGCGCATCCTCCTGATTGTTCCTTTTGTCGTTTATTACACGAGCGACCATGTGCTCCGGGCGGTGCTGGTGCTGGCGGTTTCCGGTCTGACCGATGTGTTCGACGGCATGATCGCGCGGCGGTTCAATCAGTTTACCGAGCTCGGGCAGATGCTCGACCCGCTTGCCGACAAACTGACGCAGGGCGCGGTCGCGGTCTGCTTTGCGGTCAAGCAGCCGATCCTCATCCCGTTCCTCGCGGTTCTGATTCTGAAGGAACTGGCGATGGTGGTCGGGGGCATTTTCCTTCTGCTTTTTAAAAAGAAAAAGCCGGGCGGCTCCCAATGGTACGGGAAAATCGCGACCGTTCTGTTTTATATTTCCTTCGGTACCATCGTGGCCCTGAAGGGTATCTGGCAGTTTGAAAGCGCCATGGTTTCCATGGCCCTGCTCTCCGTTACGGCGGCGGTTATGATCTACGCCTTTGTGCGCTATGCTAAAATTTACCTCAAGATCATTCACTCCGATGATCCCCAGTATCGGATGGACATCGACGAGGTCATTGACAAAAAACGAGCGAAATAATGTTTTTAAAACCGTTGATTTATGATATGATAGTAGGAAAAGAAAAGAAGTGATCTGTTGTGATAATGTGTTCCAAATGCCATAAAAGGCCGGCCGTCGTGTTCCTTTCCCCGTCTGCTGACGGAAAGGAAAGCCGCGGGCTCTGCCTGATATGCGCGAAGGAACTTGGAATAAAGCCCGTGAACGACCTGCTTGACAAAATGGGTATCACGGACGACCAGATGGAAGCCATGGAGTCGGAACTGAACGAGATGATGAGTGACAGCGCGGAGGAAAACGACGGCGACGGCGACAACGGCGGGGGTGACAACGAATTGAACGGGTTCGTACCGGGGGGCGCGGCGACGCTGCCTTTTATTCAAAACATTTTTCCGGGGAGCTCCAATAATCCGGAGCAGGTTCAGAACGGATCGTCTTCCAAGAAAAACGCCAAGGAAAAGCACAAAACCAAACGAAAGCACCTTGACACCTACTGCACGAACCTGACGGCCCGTGCGAAGGAAGGGGAAATCGACGCCATCGTCGGCCGGGAAAAGGAAATCGCACGTGTGATTCAGATTCTCAGCCGCAGGACGAAAAACAACCCCTGCCTGATCGGGGAGCCGGGCGTCGGAAAAACCGCCGTCGCGGAGGGCCTTGCCCTGCGCATTGCCAGCGGGGACGTCCCCCTTGCCCTTCGCAGGAAAGAAATCCATTTGCTTGACCTGACGGCTCTGGTCGCCGGGACGCAGTTCCGCGGGCAGTTTGAGAGCCGGATCAAGGGGCTACTCGACGAAGTGAAAACCGAAGGAAATATCATCCTGTTTATCGACGAGGTTCATAATCTGGTGGGGACGGGCGACGCGGAGGGTTCCATGAACGCGGCGAATATCCTGAAGCCGGCGCTTTCCCGTGGAGAGATTCAGGTGATCGGGGCCACCACCTTCTCCGAATACCGAAAATATATCGAAAAGGACGCGGCGCTGGAACGGCGCTTTCAGCCTGTTACCATCGCGGAGCCTTCCATCACGGAGACGGTGGAGGTTCTCAACGGAATCAAATCCTATTACGAGGCCTACCATCGGGTGAGCGTGCCGGAACCGATCGTGCAGAAGATCGCGACGCTTTCGGAGCGGTATATCAACGACCGCTTCCTGCCCGACAAGGCGATCGATCTGTTGGATGAGTCCTGCTCCTGCGCGGCGCTCCGAAACGCTTCCATGGCGGAATACGATACAGCGAAGGATTCGCTGGAGAAGCTCCGTGTCGAAGAGGAGGAGATGACGGCGGACGGAGCCGAGCCCGATTATGAGCGGCTCGCGGAGATTCGCACGGACATTTCCAAGCTGGAGGAAAAAGAGAAAACCCTTGCGCCGGTTGCTCTCGGCGCCGAGGTTGAGGAACGCGACGTTGCCCGCGTGATCGAGCTTTGGACCGGGATCCCGGCGAGCCGGATCCAGGAAAACGAGCTTAAAAAGCTGGCCGGGCTGGAGGATATTCTGAACCGGAAGGTGGTCGGGCAGCAGGAGGCCGTTGCCGCCGTGGCCGCGGCGATCCGCCGCAGCAGGGTGCAGATCAGCCCTCGCCGCAGGCCCGCTTCCTTTATCTTCGTGGGACCCACGGGAGTCGGCAAAACCGAACTGGTGAAGGTGCTTTCCCGTGAGCTGTTCGACACACCGGAGACCTTGATCCGGCTCGATATGTCGGAATTTATGGAAAAGCATTCCGTTTCCCGCATCATCGGTTCCCCTCCGGGCTATGTCGGGTATGACGAGGCTGGGCAGGTGACGGAAAAGGTCCGCCGCAGGCCCTATTCTGTGCTACTCTTTGATGAAATCGAGAAGGCGCATCCGGACGTGATGAACATCCTTCTGCAGATTCTCGACGAGGGCCGGATCACCGACGCTCACGGCCGCAACGTGAATTTTGAGAACACCGTGATCATCATGACCTCCAATGCCGGCAGTGAGCGCAAGGAAGGCGCTCTCGGCTTCGCAAGGAGTGAGGTGGACGTAACCAAGGAAAAGGCGCTGAAGGCCCTCTCGGACTTTCTAAGGCCGGAATTCCTCAGCCGCGTGGACGAGGTGATTGTGTTCCGTCCGCTGAACGCGGAAGACTTTGAAAAAATTGCCCATCTGATGCTGGATGAATATGTGGAGACGCTGAAGGAGCGGAGAATCATTTTCCGCTATGATGAAAATTCCACGCGCTGGCTGGCCGGCCACGCAGTGGGCGGAAAGAGCGGGGCGCGCGATTTGCGGAACCTGATCCGCCGGCAGGTGGAGGACCGGATTGCCTCTCTCATTGTGGAGCATTCAGAGGACTCGGTTTCCGGAATCTCGGTTTCTGCGGATGAGCAGAACGGAATTATGCTGAATATTTTGCAATAAAGGCGTTATAAAAAACAGGTTGGTTTTTCCGCTATAATTGGACAGAAAACATTGACAACTGCCGCTAGACTGTGCTATACTAAAAGCCGTCGCTGAAACGCGAGTGTAGTTCAGTGGCAGAACTCCAGCCTTCCAAGCTGGTC
>DBTI01000110.1:13764-14127 GCA_002306975.1 Ruminococcaceae bacterium UBA1320 | reverse complement strand
GAGCAACTGCCTTCTAAGCAGTAGGCCAGGGGTTCGAGTCCCTTTTGGCGCGCCAACAGTATATGGTGGATGTAGCTTAGCTGGTTAAAGCGCCAGTTTGTGGCACTGGAGACCGTGGGTTCGAATCCCATCTTCCACCCCATTTTCTTTTTACTGTTGAGCGCGGGCAAAAGCCGTGCTTTTCATTGGGCTGTAGCCAAGGGGTAAGGCAACGGACTTTGACTCCGTCATTCGTAGGTTCAAATCCTGCCAGCCCAGCCAGAAACTGCCCTTGGGTGGCTTGCGCTGGGGGCAGATATTTGTTTTTTTCAGTTTGTCTGTTAAATATAGATTCATCCGAATCATTAGCTCAGTCGGTAGAGC
>DBTI01000110.1:0-13510 GCA_002306975.1 Ruminococcaceae bacterium UBA1320 | reverse complement strand
AGAGCACTTGACTTTTAATCAAGGTGTCCGGGGTTCGAATCCCCGATGGTTCACCAAAACAAGATTATCCGAACTTCGTCTTTTCGGCGAATTGGTTCGCGTTAATCGTCAAAATGCCGCATAGCTAGCGGTGAACAAATAAATGCCTCTTGTGAGCAGTAAAGCTTGCAAGGGGCATTTTGTTATAATAATTAAGGAAAGGCTAGGATTAAAAGGAGGTCTGAACACGTCGGTATGTAGTACTTTCACATACCACACTGCAGCCTAAATAGAATTTGATGTTACTTAGTGGCTGTGCTTAACTTTAGATGTATTAATTAACCATTTGTGGTTGTGAATTAAGAAAGACCAAGGTCATCTATTGACAGTCATAATTATCTGTACTATTATACTTGTATAAGCGTTATACAAGTGTTGTACAAATAGGAATGAAGAAAGGTAAAAATAATGGGTAGCAATAATTGTTGGCTCGTAAGGGGTGCTTACACAAAGCCACAGGGGAAAGAACAGAATTTTCTTCCTTGTGCTTTCAAACCCGAAATTTCTTTGATGGGCAAAGATTCAGAGGAAATATTTAATGCATTGAAAGCAGAGGGCCTATCAGGAGTTAACTTATCAATCGCGGTTGGTATAGCCGGTTTTTTTGTAAACGGCATCCAACCAGAAGATATCATAATTGTGGCGAATAAGCTAAGGCCTGATGTTATAAGTTTAGTTCAGGTTGTTGGCGGGTATAGCTATGATGTCGCGAAGGGGGGGCATTTCCGCGAAGTTAGGTATTTGCATGAAATACCTCGCGCTTCATTGCCGAAACAATTTCGAGATACAGTATTACGCACACCGCGTCTCGTTGCGAGGGTGAATTTTGATGAAGCGGTCATTAAGTCACTCCTTGATATGTCCGTTCTTGATAAACCCACTGCGCTCGCAGTAAAATTCCCGTTACGCCCTGATTTTTCAATTGATTTTACGATACCAAGTGATTTAACTGAGAGAGAAAGTGAGCGCCTTTCGTCTTTCATCAAAACGCTTTTTCAAAAGGAGGGTTAAAAAATGTTGATTACGAGAGTTTTTACATACAAAGGCCAAAAAGAGACGGCACAGAATGCCTATGAGAAACTTATTGCGCTCAACCCTACGGATAAATACAATAAACAAAAGGCAGCAGGGGCTCTTGGTGGGGCGGCACGTTGGGGGTTTATCGTTTTCACAAGCGGAGTATGGAAACGAATGAGATGACGGAGGTCAACCAATGGAAAATTCCGACTCGACACCTTGGCAAGCCACGCTCAGCGACTGGTGCATCGTACTACATCCTCAAATCTATGATACTATCGAAAAGCCTGGCAAAGCCTTTGCAAAATTAAATTGTGGTTGTCCGGTTGCTTTGTTAGGCCGTGCAAAAAAAGATCCTCGTTACAACGCTGAAATAAGCAACGCTTTCGCGGATGGACATCGCCTTGTCACAAGTCCAATTGTTGCGGTCAAGGACGGGAAGTACTATACCTCTGATACTGTCTATACTCTCGATGAAAATGAAAAAAATATAGATTTCAAACGATGGTGTGAAGAAAACCAATGCAAAGAAGTACTACTCGATGGGGCTTGGGATCAGAAGAGAAATCAAGGCGATCTAATCCTTCGCCACATCTGCGAAAATTGTGGAAAGGAACAGATACTTAGCTCAGAGGAAGGTTACAAGCAAGGTTGGGACTATCCTCCCAAGATGGGATCATTCAAAATCATTTCCCCGAGGACTTGTAGGGAGTGTGGTATAGAAACGACTCTATGGTGGGAAATATATTGCAATAAAACTCCTCTGGACCAATTAAGTGAAAGACATCAGCAAACGCTTAAACGAATTCTAGCTGAACCCGAGAGCATTATGCCATGACCCCAAAAAATACGAAAAGCATCGCAGATAGCGATGCTTTTTTTGTACAATTGATCATGCTACTAGATTCATATGTATTACAAGGTACAAGCTTGATGCTGAAGAAGGATGGGACTATCTCATTAATATAAAATCGAGTTGGTGTTATGAATAACTTGCCACTGTTTTTGGGGAAATCATTTCTTGGTGTTACCTTATCTTGAATCTAAAACCGGAACCGGTTCCGGTTTTAAGATTCCCATTTCGACATTTAGGATTGTGCTGAGTCCTTGTAAGGAATATAATATGAAAGGAAATTCATACCATTTTTTGGCAAGGCTTAGGCAGAAATATAATGTTTAAAGCTTTACGTCTTGAAGAATAATTGTCTGCTTATAAATTATTTATTGCTTGCAGAAAGCAAGATGGGTTGGGTATTGGTAAATGGCATGTATCGTACATTTCTTACCGGCTAAGGCCGGTGACTGCATTGTGCTGGAATTTGACAATAAAGACTGTATTCTGATCGATTGCGGCTACGCGGCGACATATGAGCAAGAACTGAAACCACTGCTGCTGCACTTACGAGAGAATGGCTGCCGGGTAATCCTATTGCTTGTTACCCATATTGATCAGGATCATATTGAAGGAGCAATTCGTCTACTAAATGAAAACGGGAAATCCGACAACCCAAGTATCATTCCAATTGAAAATGTATGGTTCAATGGCTTTTTTAATACGGTTTGTAAACACCCAGAGTTTGCAAGGAGGTGGGTGGAAAATCTTAGTGCTGATATTCTGCAACAGAGGGACATTATGACGAAGGAACTGCTAATGCAGGCCAAAGGGGAAAACGAATACATTTCCGCTGAACACAGCAAATGCTTCGAGGAATTGTGTATGCAGAATGGTTATTGCCTCAATCGGCAGTTTGAGGGCTCAGTTGTACAGCAGGCGGGTGTAAGCCGTGAAGAGATATTATCAGCGGGCGTTTCAGTTGGAGATTGCATCCTTTATGTGCTTGGGCCGGGCAAAAAGCAACTCGATGTTCTTTCACATAAGTTGAATGTCGATATGATTCGTAGTTTTGGATGCAATTACCAGTTGAATAAAACGTTTGCAAAGCTATTCGAGTTGCTGCTGGAGATGCACACAGAGCAATCAATTACCGAACAAAAAATAGCTGCGTTGAGTGGAAACTTGGAAAGTTGGCTTGGCACTTCCGCATTGGCACCAATGAATGTTGTTAACCGTGCGTCAATTGTCGTGGAAATCGAATACAAAGGGCTGCGGATGCTGTTCGCTGGGGACGCTGAAAGTTCAGATTGGGTTAATACCCTAGGGTCGCACTACCAGTTGATCAAGCTCTCGCACCATGGAACGACCAAACCGAATCTTGCATTACTTGAAAAAAGCAAAGGAGATATCTTATTGATCTCAACAAACGGGGGACATGATGGCCGTCACCCGGAGGATGAACTTTTGGCACGGGCGATTCTTGCGGGCAACAAAACTCTATTCTTCAATTACGATATTGAACGAAAGCGGCAGTTGCTCGCCATGCAAAAAAAATATGGATACACAGTACAATTCAAAGAGAGAGAGATCATTTTGTAGGGGAGACGCAGATGGAGAGTTTCGTCATCAGAAGTAGAGCTTATTATAAGGGCGAGTGCATCCGTTGCGGGACAGGCATAGTCATCAATAACAGAGAAGTTTTAACAGCGACTCATGTGGTATGCGGTGATCAGCATACTATAGTGGTCGCAGAGGGAAAGGAAATACCGCTATCCAAAGTGAGGGCGAACGATGTAGCGACCGTTCTACGGACGGAACAGCCACTGATGTATGAGGTGGCGAACATATTTTCCTTCAATGAAATTCTCGATACCCATACGCTATGGACAGTGAATGGCTACATTACCGAGGAACAGTGCGAGCACCAGATGACGGGAAGAAGTATCGTTTATGATGAAACTCACGATGCAATATGGGATTACTATTTGACTACGATCAAGAGCGGGCAGTCAAATAATTACGAAGGGCTGTCAGGTTCTCCCGTTATATCCCGTGAACGGATTGTAGGGGTTCTGCAAAGCCAAGTGTCAAACGGTAATGGTAGCCTCGGTGTACGCATGGCTTCTGTTGGGCTGTTTCGGGAGTTGCTCCCAGCAGACAACCTGAAACCGAACAAATACGAAATGCTTAGCCTTTCGGAAAGCCAGGCGTTTTCGTGTTGCCGGGTGGAGGAAAACAAAAAAAGCCGAAAGTATATACCAAATATTTTTGTAGAGGAGAAAAGTTATAAAGAACAGTTGCGGTATTTTTCCGACCCCTACCTATTTGTGAAAAAGGCAATACACGACTTCAAGCGTATCGATTTTTCAGCGATTAACAGGTATTTGATCGCCATAGCACGACCGGAGATGAATTTTTCTGGTTTGCCGGATGAGTTTTCGCCTGACGAGTTGGAAACTGTGACAATAATGATTTTGCACAGCCTTTCATACGCTATTGACATGCTGAAGATGTCCAGTGAACGTGGTGAGAAAATAGACGTTAGTATTGAACGGTATTTTAATGATAAAAGCGTATTCAACAACTCACTGAGACATTATCTTGAGAATCTAAGAATGTTAGTCGAATTCGCTGGCCTCCGTTACCTACTTCTCACAAAGCGTGCAGGACAGGGCAAGACCAATTTACTGTGTGATTTTACGGAGAATTTCCTGCTGAAGAAGGGGTACTGCGTGTGGTATTTCAATGCATATGAATTGCGCGAGGACCCATTGAATGTTCTGTGGCGCAGGTTAAGTATACATGGAGAATATGATCCTACATATGCAGGACAGGTATTGGAACACGCTTGGAAAAGGACGGGCAGACCAGTGGTTGTCGTGATCGACGGACTTAACGAGAACACAGCTATTCCGGACTTCGGGGATTGTATATATGATTTTCTAGAGAAATGCGGTGCTCTGCCATATCTCAAGGTAATCATGACCACTCGCAAAGAGCTTTTGGAAGAACGGTTTGACAGGTTGCTTCGTGAAAGTGAGAAAACGACATTTCGGCATATAGACATGGAAAGCAGCGATGATGAATTCAAAGAACGTATTTTTGGAGGCTATCTTCATTTTTTCGACGTTGAGATTAGGTGGCAAACCTTGATGCGCCGCACTTTTAGTATACTTACAAATGACGTACTTTTACTTCGCTTTTTTTGCGAGGTTAACGAGCACAAACGACAGCTTTACATGTATGACGTTTACAAGTATGCCGTCTTTGAGCAGTATCTTGTCAAAAAGGCACAGGAGTACCAGCGCCAATTCAAAGACGTAGTAGATTCAAAAGAATTGTTCTATTCTTTGCTCGATCATATTTGCGAACACATGATAAATAACAAGGAGTATTTCAATGTTCCGCTTTCTGCTTTCGATTTGAATCAACAAAAGTTGCTTAAGCAGATGCTGGAAAACGATGTGATTTTCAAAGGGGAGGAACTGATCGAAAACGGCATATTAGAGCGGAATAGCGTTGTCATCAGTTTTACCTTTGATGAATTCCGCGATTTTTGCCTGACCAATTATTTGCTTTCCCATTATTTTAGGTGTGAGGATTTCTTGAATTTCTGGAAGCCCATGCAGGAGGAGAATCAGACAATCCGTGAGGGAGTGCAAAAATACATATTTTACCTATCAAAGACTAAGTACCGGAACAAACTCCAATGGCTTGTGAAACGGTTGCCAGAATATAAGTCACTTTACTGGGAATTCATTTGGGATGTCGAGGATCAGTACATCACTAAGGAAGATATGGCTCTGTGGAAAGAGCAGATGCTACATGGTAGCCAATATACCGTAAAGATTGTGGAAAACTTGGTGTTCAAATACGATTGCACATTTTTTACCGGAGCCAACATTAAGTTGTTGTTTGAAGTACTTGACGAACTTGTAAACAAGATTGACCGTTATAGCTGGTTCGTTGAGACAATGTTCGGCATCACTAAAAAGGACAAGTACGGTAGGACGCAGCATGAAGAGCAGACAGTGATACATGTTGATGACTTATTAGAAGGCCTGAGCGAACAATTAAAGGATGCTGAGTGGGATCGGATGCACCGAGAGTTGTTCCATCTAGTCATTTATCTGTACGAACTGGCTATGCCACAGGCGCAGGCAGTTTGGAACGCGCTGTATCAGGTATCGCCCGAAACCGCGGTCGAGTTGCTAAGGGAAATTAGCGGCAATGAGGGTTGCCTAATTAAGGGCAATGTGAAGGACATATTACTAGGATTGTTAGAGAACCAGCGGGGTGACGAATACGATCTTGAGATTGGTCGATTGAACGAGGAAAATAATTTTGGCCATGGCATGATGGATACCGCCCAGTCGATTGCTAGGATTTTTGGTGGAGGATCGTAATGAAAATATTCAGTATCGGAACACGATATTACTGTAAGACAATTTGTGGCTTTGCCTTACCGCAATTCGAAGCTTGTCTCGATGAGCATTTGGGAATGCGAAAAGGATCCTTTGCTGAACAGCGTACTAAACAAATCTTCTGTGATCTTTTCCTTTACGCAAGGGACCTTCGGCAGGAATACACTGATTATTACGCTCAAGAATACGATAACTTTGAACAATTTCTATATCAGAAGGAGCTTTTGAACAAGCCAGACATCGAGGAGCTTGAACTGACGCCGGATCAGACTGTACTGGAACTGCGAACGGATCTATGTAGCTATAATGTTAAAACACTGATGGACTATGAGGAAAGCGCCCGGAAGGTGATCAATCAGGTGATTGAGGAGATAGACTTATGAAGTTGAGACAGGATTTTGTAACCAATAGTTCATCTACTTCCTTTATTGTTTCGATCAAGGAAGATTGGAAGGAAGAGAATTTTCTTACGGCCATCGGTATTGAAGGAAAATCTCCAATGACTGAAGTATTCCGACAACTGTTCGAGGCTGTCGATCACAATAAATGCGAAATCAGAATGGCGTTGGAGGAATACCATTCAAACTGTGATTCTGTACGAAGCTTTCTGCAGGAAGCAGGTTTCGAGGAGGAAACAATTTTAATCGTTGAAAAGATGCTTGCTGAAAAACGAACCGTCTATTACGGAAAGCTGAGTTCAGATGGAAGTACTGCAGCTGAGGCGTATTTTTGCATGGAGAGTTTTTTAGTATGTGAGGATGATATTTATTTTAATGGCAGAGTCGGAGGTTGGTGATGGGCAATTTTTTTATCCGGCAGTACAGGGATAGTGGGTACTTGGTGTACTTCGACAGGGACAATGGGACAATGCTCCGTCTCTCGATGGCGGGGAATGATCCTTTCTGGAATGTGAGAGGTCCTGAGTTGTTGGATATTTCCATTACAAATTATTGTGAAAGAGGTTGCAGCTTTTGCTATAGAGCGTCTAATCCGAAAGGGGAGTTTATGCCACTTTCGCTATATGAAAGTATCATGGAACAGGCGGAAGCTGTGGGCGTGATGCAAGTGGCACTCGGTGGTGGTAATCCTAACCAGCATCCACAGTTTATTGAGATTTTGAGGAGAACGCGGTCACACCATATTATTCCATCCTACACGACGAATGGGCAAGCAATGTCCGATCGTATTTATGATGCAACGAAAGAGTATTGTGGAGCAGTTGCAGTCAGTTGGTACGAGCCATATGAGGATGCCGAAAAAGTGATTGAACAGTGCAATGTAAGAAAAATTAAGGTTAATATTCATTATCTATTGCATAGGGAAAACGTAAAGAAAGCAACACGCCTGCTGCGAGAGGGAAACCATATTTTACAAAAGGTGAACGCTATCGTTTTTTTGAACTTTAAGCCGATCCATAGCCCGCAGGAGTTATGTTTGCAAGACAATAAGGATATGAAGGATTTTCTGAACGCTGTACGCGAGTATAGAGGATGCAAGCTCGGCTTCGACAGCTGTATGATCTCCTATTTGACAAAGTTGGGCGAAGAGCTGGTTCCAGAGACAGTAGACTTTTGCGAGGCTGGTCGCTTTTCTGCATTCATTTCGGAAAAGGGCGTGATGTATCCTTGTTCATTTATGAACGATACAAATTGTGCAGGAATCGATTTGGCGCAGATCACGTTGGAACAGGGGTGGCGGCAGAGTGTATGCTTTAAGAAAATCAGGGAGAAACTGTTCATCCCAGGTAGGCAGCAATATCCGATATTGGCCTGCGGATTGTGTAAACAATATGCAATGTGTCATGGCGGATGCCCATTATTCCAAATAAACCGGTGCAGAGAGGGGCAAACAGATGAATGATTTGAGAAAAGTTTCCGAAGATTGCGCCAGAAGTAGAAACCTACGCATCTGTATTGCCAAAGAAATCGGACGACGAGGTAGTAGTCTAAATGAAACATATGACATCCCGGAGATCATGGAGCGGTTCTGCTTTTGTGAGCGGGACGTAAAGTACTTACTGAAGACCTTTTTTCGATCGGAGGGAGAAAGGTATATATTAAACGTAACAACACAAGAATTCGTTAAAAAAGCACTTTTGGCGCATCAAAAGGCGCTTCCGCTGCTGGGAGAAGCTGAGGTCGTTTTTTTGAAAACCTTTGGTCGGTACTGCGATCAGTTAGAGCAGACCCATTATTATAAATTCGATTGTTGTCAGCTGGATAGCATTTATAAAGACTTACATAACGTTATCTATATTTTACATTGGGGAAGACTACCAATCATAAACAAATATCTAATGATAAATAGCGGCAAAATCCCCGAGAATAATGTAGTCGATTTTTACGACCACTACCATATGTTACAAGCAATGCTCAGTGACATCAGAGGAGAAGGTGAAAAAATGACAACAAAAGGTGACGAGACGCTTGACAAAGAAATGACATTTTCTGTGTATACGAGACGATGGGGGCATAATGACGTTTACAATATAAAGCGAACAGTAGATGGCTGGAACTTAGAGTCCAGTACAAATGGTAGTGTGTGTGAAAAAGACGGTACAGGAGCCTTGTTTAACACTCTGGAGCACGACAGCGTATTTTACCCAAAGGAAGGGGTCGAGTTCGCTTTGAAAGAGCTTTGGATGCAGGCAGATGAAGGAGCGTTAACGCTCAAAGAGTTGCAGGACAGACTCCAACAGATAGCGGACTGGATCAGCGTTGTCGAACGGTCAGTCGGTGAAGGGCAACCGGATTGGGTGGCATATTATTAGAAAATAGAATATATTATTTGAGAAGATAATGTTAATTACTTAAAGTTGCTTTAACCCATTTTGATCCACGACCTCAGCGATAAAAAGCCCCCTGCAAGCCGTTTCAAAACTTGCAAGGGGGTTTTACTGCGTTAGTCTTGGGCTTCTCTGCACTAAAAAACGGAACCAATTCCGCTTTATCCTAAATGTTAGAATTGAGGATTGTATTTATTTTACAAGGAAATTTATTATTTTTTGGGATGCGTTGTGCTGTTAGTTTGCACGAAGTCATTTGGAGCCAGCACAGAAATGTTATAACCTCCTATTCCTTAAGACGTATCTCCTTTCATAACAAAAAACAATTGACAAGGATGTTAATTTAATATGATTATTGGGAAAAACACTCAAATATTTAAATTTCCACCTCAATTAGATATTTATCAAAAAACCTTATTATTATATATTTTAAGATATTTTAATGACCCGTTATTCTCGTATGGTCATGAAAGATGGGAAGAATTTTGTAGTTTTTACTGCTTTGACTTCAACCTTATAAAAAAGTACATAGACAGTAAATCTGAATTAGATTTAGTCGTAATGTATGATGACGGCGGTCATGATTTTTTGAATTATAGAGTAGAAGAAAATGAGATTATAGATGATTTGTTTCGATATTATTTAACAACGAAATATTTACACGAAATAAAATTGGATAGTTCGCGCAAAAGTCTATATAGGAATATAGATTTGTATAGAGTTATATCTAACAGTATCACAATAATGAATGCTGATATTGCAACTCGTGAGTGCATGGATAGGGGCTTTTTTGATCACGCATTCACTCCTCAAAATGATGCAATCGGTAATATAGCATCCATTACTGATATACTCCAATTGACAAGTATTTCGTCATATAAAGAAGATAAAGATATGTTGGAGAATTTGTATTGCGTATATAACAATAATATTTGTACCTATTTGGACATGTTGGTATTAATACTTAGTTTGCAAGTTATCAAATTTTCACCATTTCTCACTCCCAAAGAACATCTTTTTTTTCAAAACTTATTCGACATTATTTTTAAATTATTAAAAGATGCAAAAGTAATTGCTGTGTTTAAAAATTCACAGCACTTTAATACTGAACTTAATTGGATGGACAGGGGAGCGACAGACCAAACTACAAGAATACAAATATTGTACGAATATTTCAATCAAGATCAATATTGCTTGCGTATAGACTTAGCGCATAAAGGTATACATTCTTTTCATCTCAACAATCTTTCAAAAGGTGGAGTCGAATTTTTCCCTCTAGATAAACTGAAATTTTTTGAAGTTAAATCCATTCATGATGAGTATAAAGACTGGTTCTTTGAATATGGGAATGGACTATACTTTTTAAAGGACAATAAAAAAAATATTGTATATCACGATGAGCACAGAGATTTACTACATATACTTAACGAGAATAGTCATATGATTGTACCTGATTCGCTTGATGAACCCCGAATCATTGATATGTTAAACATATGGATTAATCTATTAACAAATGTTGGAGACTGGATGCCTCGTTCAAAGATAAGACCTGAAAAATATTATTATCAGCGTTTTATTTATAATTATATTGAGGAGTACTTTTATAGAAAAAAACTCGAAAAAGAATTTGACGAGGAAAACTTCAAAGCCAAAATTATTGCTTATTTGGTTCGAATTAGTTTCTATAATGAAAAAGATGTTGATGCCCTTTCCTCTTTTTCAGTCTCAGAAATTTTCTATTTAGTAATCAATGATTTTAAATAAGTGTACTCTAAAAGCCACAAAATGGTAATTTATTGAAATGAAATCAGCTTCGAATTTGCTTCCACAAGTTTACCCTCCATTGTTTTAGCTGCTTATAGGGTAACAGGTAACGTTTTGATCCGACCTTCTTTACTCTGCATTTCGGGTAGCAGAAAACATTTTGGCAGTCCCATTCCACTGCTTCTACTATTCAAAGCTCAGCATTATGTCAACAGGATCTTACGTTCTTGTGAATTGAGGGATCTGCTGTGCCTCGGATTGCTTCCTCCGATGATTTACTACTCTCTAAGGTTCAGTCTTTTACCCGTACAAACTTGACGCCTCCACGCCTCTCGTAGAGGCTCGTAAAGCAGGGCTTCAGCTGCGGCCGAGTTCATCACCGGTCATATTGTTTTCCTCCGTTTTTGCTAAGATGACTGGATCGGCCGCGTCGACACTATCAGAGATATCCTGCACTTCTCCGACGCGCTGCAGCTGCTTCCGCGCGGAGCGGAATTGGGTCTGCAGGTCGGAATATTGTTTTTGAAGTTCGGCCAGCTCACTCTGAAAATGCTTCCGCGCGGAATTGTTCGGGCTGAAATGTTTTTCGCGAAGCGTTTCAACTGCGGCCTGATACAGTTCGATTTCTTCGCGGTGATCCGCTGCGGCCTGATCCCGGAGAGAGCCGGAATGGTATTGTTCGTAGATGGGTCGATATTGCTCGATCAGCGAATAACACTTTGAAATAACTTCCGCCTTCTGTAGCCTGCGCTGTGCGTCATCCATCAGACGCTGGGTTTGCTCAATGCTCTGATTCAGCTTTTCCGTCTGCGCTGCAAAATCGGAACCGTTTTCCCGGACAAACCCGGCAGCGTGAATCAGCGCCTCAATGTTCCTAAGTTTCTGAGAAATTGTAATCGGATTGACGATTTCTTCGTCGGTCTCACAGCGCAAGCGGATCTCGTTCCAGGTGTATCCTTTTCCGAGGGTATAGGAGCGAATCGGGCGCTGCTGCCCGTTAGTCCGATGCCGGAATGTCAGATACTTTTTGGATTCGTCGACGTAATACTGTTCCTGCATCCGCCGGATAAAGTCCTCATAGTCCCGCGCCTCCCGGATGCACCGGTCGACGTCGTTCCTAAGAATCGTACGGAAAGAGGTAACCTTCTCGTTGGTATATTTCCGCTTCTGCCAGTCTGCGGAAGGAACAACAACTGACAGATTGTTTTCCTCACAGATCCGATCGCTCAAATCACGGAGCTGTCGGGGCGTGAATTTGGTCTGCCGGAACTTTTTCATATCAGACCCGATTATATTGAAAATGATGTGGTTATGAATATGGGCCTTGTCGATGTGTGTCGCGACAACGTATTGGTACTTTTTCCCTAGGAACCGTCTTGCCAGCTCGCACCCGATTTCATGTGCTTTTTCCGGTGTGACTTCACCCGGAAGGAATGACTGCCGCATGGTCATGAGCAGATAAGATTTTCTTCCGTCGGCGTAATCCACAATCACTTTCCGACCGGTCTTTTGTTCGAACTCACGCTGCTCACAGATCATTTCGAAGTGCGCCGTTCCCGGCTCGCAGCGGAAAGATGAGACGAGTTCGCCGCCCCGGGTCTTTTCCGGATTCGTGATATATGTAATAGAATCGAACGCGGTCTGCAGAGGGGGACGGCCCGGCCAGACCTCTATACCTGTGATGTAAGTAGTTGCCATATTTTTTTGAAGTCACCTTCGATCGTTTCCAGTTCCGAACGGTTGATGTCATGATAGGTGTTCGCAATTTTCGCCATTTGGTTGAGATTGTTGCCGATCCGGCTCAGCTCGTTGGGCACTCCTTTCAGCACTCTGTAATCCTGTCGGATGATGTATCCGTCCAGCGCCATTTTTCGAAGGTAGGCGCTTCTATTTTTGATGCCTGCTTCCTTCATCTTGAGTTCAAGGAAATCAATTTCCTTCGGAGATAAGAAAAACTTGACCTGAACACTTCTTATTCTCAGAGTTACCAACGTCCTTTCATTTTTTAGTCTGAGAGGGTTTTAGGGAGAATCCCTAACGAGCGGCAAGTGTGTACACACTTGCAGTGCTCGCCACTACGGTTAGCCCGCCTCTTTTGCTAAAGCTTCCTGCAACTTCCAGACGATGGAGCGCAGTACGCGCCGCCCGGAATTTGTCGACTCCACGTTCTCCTTTACGGATTTTTTGTCAACTCTGAGAGGAGATATTGGAATACTTTCCGTTCGTCTTCATCCGTTGCCTCGCGTATGGATTCCTTAAGAATTTTGATTTTTTCATGGTCGGTTAAAGCATTGAAAATTATTGAAAATTCCGGTTCGCCCTCAATAATAATACTTTTCGTTCGGTTCCCCTCCCGTTGGCTTCTTAGCTTTTCTTGTTCGCCCTCAATAATAATGCTTTTCACTTGGTTCACCTCCTTTGGGGTTTTCTCGGTTCCGTGAGCCGGTCAGATTATGAGAAGATCTCATCGGGGTTAAATAAAGCTCTACACTTCTTTCGTGCATTCGCTATTTGCCGGGTTGTCATCCATGAACTCGCCCCCATAGCCCTTGCGATTTCAACGTTATTCTCTCCATGTAGCCAAAGCTGAAATGCTCTTTTTTCCTGATCTGTTAAAACGGATTCTACCTTTTGGTAAACGGATTC
>DBTI01000063.1:1118-16225 GCA_002306975.1 Ruminococcaceae bacterium UBA1320 | reverse complement strand
AAAAAATATCCCCGTAAAAGTGAGCGGCACGGCAATTTAGGTGGAACAGGGAACAGCCGACACGGTACGAATGCAGCTTGCTGTGGATGGACTGCCGCAGGGCAATCTTCCACACGACCTTAATACAAGCGGCGGCAACTTCGCCGAAACGGAAAAAGATAAACAAATAAGAAATCTGCAGCAGACTCAAAACAGGCTTCAGGATACAATTAAGACAATACCGGGGGTTACCCAGGCTATCGTAAATATAGCTCAGAGCACAGATGATACATATGTTCTTGAAACGGATAAATCTCCGACAACTGCAAGCGTTAAGCTTACACTGAAGGATGGAACCGAGCTTACGAAAGCGCAGGTTAATGGAATTGCGGCAGTTGTCGCGACCGGTGTGTCGGGGTTGACAGCCGATAACGTTACAATAGCGGACAACAATGGCAGCGTGCTTAACGGCGATGTTACCAACACTGATGAGACTACAGAACAGTTTAAAATTAAAAGTCAAATTGAATCCGGAATGAAATCTAAAATTTCTGATATGCTTTCAATGGTCTACGGTAAGAACAATTATAATGTAGTTGTAAACGCGGACATGGATTTTAGTTCACGCAGCACGCAGACCAGCAGTTTCACAAGCGGTGTTCCCGTTTATGTATCTGAAGCATCTAAGGTTGAAGTGAACGGAAGCACCCCTGCGACTGGGACGGCGGGCGTAAGCGGTACTCAGCCGACTACGACCTATCCGAATGTGTCCGCAGGCACAGGCACTTATACATCCAGTTATTCAAGAACCACAAGTATGTTTGTGGGAAATTATATAGAACAGGCTAAGCAAATCGGCGGAAAACTTAATAAAGTGTCGGTTTCTCTGATCCTTAACAGCTACAACTCCGCGGCGGCTTCAACGGACATAGCTGCGTTAAAACAGAATATTGCCGACGCAGTGGGAACAACGACCGACAACATAAGTATCGGTGTTATGGCCTTTTCAAGCCTTACGCCAACCGCTTCTTCTACTCCTGCCGGCGGTTCTACAATTCCTTTACTGAACATTGGAACGAATATGCTATATATTATAGTAGCAGGAATTTTATTGCTTATTGTTCTGCTTGCGCTGTTTTTGGTGCTTACGAAGCAGCACAAGAAAAAGCGTGAGGAAAAGGCGCAGCTGGCACTTGCCGCCGCTCAGGCAGAAGAAGCCCTTAAGAATCCTTCTTCACAGCCAAGACCACCGGCAACACCGGTCAAGAGTATTGAAGAAACGCTCGCCGAGGCTCAGGTTAACAGCCTAAAGAAGGAAATAGAAGACTTTACCGATAAAAAACCCGACCTTGTTGCCCAAATCCTCAAAAACTGGCTAAAAGATTAATGACTTTGCATATAGAGGTGAAAAAGCTTGCCGAAATCCGAAACTAAATTATCAAACAAGACAAAAGCAGCGCTTGTTGTCATATCGCTTGGGCCTGAAAAAGCGGCAAAGCTTTACCATTATCTTAAGGATGAAGAGGTTGAGCAGCTGACTGTTGAGGTTGCCTCGATCCAGAGAGTCGATTCCGAAAAGATCGACGAGGCTTTGAACGAATTCTATGAGCTTTGCATAGCCCAGAACTATATCTCCGAGGGCGGCATTGACTATGCCCGCGAAGTGCTTGACAAGGCGTTCGGCTCAAAAAAGGCAATGCTGCTTATCAGCCGTATTACAGATACGCTGCATGCTCACTCCTTTGAGTTCCTTAAAAAAGCCGACCCCAAGCATCTGCTTACCTTTATTCAATATGAACATCCGCAGACGATTGCGCTTATTCTTCTTTATACAACCTCAGAGCAGGCTGCCGCTATTCTTTCTGAGCTGCCCCGCGAAAAGCAGATTGATGTCGCGCAGCGTATCGCCACAATGGACAGAACCTCCCCTGAAATCGTCAAGGAAGTTGAAAATGTCCTTGAAAAGAAGCTTTCATCGGTTGTCACAAGCAACCTTACAGAAATCGGCGGCGTGAAGTCAATCGCCGAGATACTCAACCGCGTCGACCGCTCCACCGAAAAATATATTCTCGACGAGCTCAGCAAATCCAACCCCGACCTCGAAGAAGAAATCAAACGCAGACTGTTTATCTTCGAGGATATCGTTTATCTCGATTCCCGCGGTATTCAGCGTTTCCTGCGCGATATCAATACCAAGGATCTTGTTGTTGCGTTAAAGGGCGCGAATAAGGATGTTGCCGACCTTATCATGGGCAACATGACAAAGCGTATGCAGGACACAATCAAAGAGGAAATCGAATTTTTGGGTCCTGTGCGTTTGAGCGAAGTCGAAGAAGCGCAGCAGAAGATTGTTCAGACGATCAGGCGGCTTGAAGAAGCCAATGAGATCGTGATAAACCGCGGCGGAAAGGATGAGATCCTTGTCTAAAATCATCAAGAGCAGCCGTGTTTTATATGACAGAGACCCAAGGGTGATCAGTTTTGAGACCACAGTCGTCAAAGGTGCTGAGCTTAAGAGTTCAACCGATGTCGGGCAAGTACGGTCAAAAAACGCTCTTGAAAATGCAGACGTAACGCTCAGAACCGCAATTGATCAGGTTAATGAAGTCAAAAGAAGAGGTCAGGTCGACGCACAGCTCGCTTTTCTTGAAGCTGTTAACAGCGGAAGGCAGCGTGGATATGAAGATGGGCTTATAAAGGGTCGAACTGAGGGCGAAGAGCGGGCAAAAGAAAATGTCCGCGAAGCGGCGCAAAACTTTAGCAATAACGCATGTAAACTTGATATAAAATATTATAATCAGATGAGCAAGGCAAAAAGTGACTGTATAAATTTTGCGTTCGGTCTTGCCGAGAATATCTTGGGTATTAAAATAAATCGTGAAAATGCGGAATATAAAAAAGTGATTGACGGATTTCTCAGTCAGCAGCCGAGTATGGCGACGCTTGCGGTTGATGGCGGTGCTTATTCGTTTGAAACCTTGCAGACCGACGGACTTTTGTCATGCACCGACGGTTTGCAGGGTATTTCAGTCTACATAGATACTCCACGCGCCTTAATAGAGGCTGACCAATCAGAAAACAGGCAAGAAGCTTCCGAACAGGCTCAAGAGAATTATGAAACCGCAGCGTCAACTCAAGAAGCCGGATCAGAGAGGTCAATCTTTACAGAGCAAAACACCAAAGCGCAACAAACTCCTGAAGCAGAACAATCCGCCGAAGCTGAGCCGACAACTGATGAGTCGTATGCCGTACCAACAGCAGACGCAACTGAAGAAGTGCAAAAAGCAGCAGTAAAGGAGCCCATACAGGCTGCTGAGACAATGCAATCCGCAGAATGTGGACAGGCGTCAGAACCAGAGCAAGCCGAGGAAACAGAAAAGACGATTGAAGCAAAACAGCCCAATATGGAAAACACTCAGTCCACAGATAACAACTTGGAAAATGATGAAACAGCAATAGCGGAAGCGACAGATGAAGCTGACTTTAAAAAAGAAGCAGACAACCTTGCCAATCCGATTAAAGCGGATGATGAAGAATACATAGAAAACAACGAAAATTTAAACAGCGAAAAATTTGTATTTGTGAGACCTGCCAGAAAACCTGCTTTAAAGGCTGGCGCAAATAAACAGGCGATAAGTTTTGAAAATTTTGAAAAACTACCGACAAGCACAATAAAAGCGATATCAAAAAAAGCTGATATAGAGGATATAACCGCTGCTTTAAGCGGCGCCGATGAAGAAATCGTATCAACTTTTATGGCTGCGCTGCCACGGCGCACAAAGGAAAAAGTGCTTGATGTTATGAAATATCTTGGACCTGTGCCTCAGTCTGATGTGGATGCGGCGCGTCAAAGGCTTGCAAATATTGCCGCTGACATCGAAAAAGCCCGTGAAAGGGATGAAACCGATGCCTGAGATACAAAATGTTTTACTCAACGACGGTAGCGGTGTATCCGTAATTACGGCAAAGGTTCTAAAGGATCAGGATAAAAAGTGTCTCGGCGATATTATTTTGGATGCCGATATTCTGGTTAATCATACCTTGGGGCAAAGCAGGGCTATCATTGACAGGGCGCAGGAAGAAGCGCTTGCCGCTGTAAGTGATGCCGGGAGGCAGGGTTACACAAAGGGTTATGAAGAGGGATTTCAAGAAGGGGTTTCCGAAGAAACACAGCTTGCCTTGCAGGAAAGGCAGCCGCTTGTTGACGAGCTTTCATCGCTTTGTGAAAAATTTGCGGAGTATTACCCTAAACCGACAGATAATTTTGAAAATATGGATAAAGCCTTTGAGCTTGCACAGAAAATTATCGCAATGGAGCTTTACAAAAACGACGATGCGTTTTTCGGGCTTTACCGCAAGGCGGCGCTGCATATCAGCAATGTAGACAGCGCGGTGCTTAAAGTTGGACCGAGAGGGTTAAAAGCGGCGGAAGCAAACAGAAGCAAATTTGAAAACGCAATTGAAGGCTTGGGCGAGTTGAAAGTAGTCCTTTTTAGTGACGACGATGGCTTGTGCCAGCTTGAGACATCTTTGGGCAATATCGACACAAGTATCGGGGCTCAGCTTAAAAGGGCAAAAGATATAATTTCACCACAGGGATAGTTTTAAAATCATAATTAATTAAGGAGGGGTGTTTATGGCGCTGCAAAAGATGCTCGGCGTGTTGCAGGAAGCGGATCTTGCGGTTTGCAGCGGCAGCGTTGACCGCGTTATCGGGCTTGCGGTTGATTCGATCGGCCCTCCTGTAAAAATAGGCGAGGTTTGCAACATCTATCCGGCAAAAGGTAAGGATCCGATTAAGGCGGAGGTTGTCGGTTTCCGCGATAGGCATATGCTGCTTATGCCATTTGACAACCTTTCGGGAATAGGCCCGGGCAGCCGGGTGGAATCAACCGGAATGTCGTTTTCTATCCCCGTGGGCATGGGGCTTAAAGGCAGAATTCTTGACGGGCTTGGCAGCCCGATTGATGATAAAGGCCCGATAGAGGCCGAGGATTTTTACAATATTGACGGCAAGTCGTCAAATCCGCTTTTTCGACCGCGCATTAACGAGCGCATAACGCTCGGCGTCAAGGCTATTGACGGCCTTTTGACCTGCGGCAGAGGGCAGAGGGTAGGCATTTTTGCAGGAAGCGGCGTGGGTAAATCAACGCTGCTTGGCATGATTGCCCGAAACGCCTCAGCCGATGTCAATGTCATCGGTCTTGTCGGAGAACGTGGACGTGAGGTTCGCGATTTTGTTGAAAAAGACCTTGGCGAAGAGGGCATGAAAAAATCTGTTCTCGTGGTTGCAACTTCAGACAGACCGGCAATGGCGAGGCTTAAATGTGCGATGGTTGCCACGACGATAGCCGAGTTTTTCCGGGACAAAGGCTTGTCGGTTATGCTCATGATGGATTCACTGACGCGTTTTGCCATGGCACAGCGCGAGGTTGGCCTTGCGACAGGCGAGGCGCCGGTTTCACGGGGGTACACTCCGTCGATTTTTGCGATTATGCCGCAGCTGCTTGAACGTTCCGGAAATTTTGAAACAGGATCTATTACCGGCATTTACACGGTGCTTGTCGAAGGCGACGACATGAATGAGCCGATAGCAGACACGGTGCGCGGAATCCTTGACGGGCATTTTGTTTTGACAAGGGCGCTTGCAATGAAAAACCACTATCCGGCCATTGATGTTCTGCGAAGCATCAGCCGTCTTATGACAGAGGTTGTTCCGCGGGAGCATATTGAGCTTGCGGGGCGAATGCGAAACCTGATGGCGACCTATGAAAACTATTCTGATTTAATCGGCATAGGCGCATATAAAGAAGGCAGCAACCCGGAGGTTGACATGGCGATAAAGTACCATGAAAAAATCGAAACTTTTTTAAAGCAGTGGGTTGACGACCATTTTGACGCTGAAAAGACATTTGACATGATGCAAAACGCGCTTACGTAACAGGAGGGCAACATGAAATTTAAATTCAGGCTGCAATCCGTTTACGATTTAAGACAGCACCTTGAAAGTGAACAAAAAGACAAGCTTGAAAAAGAAAGGCAGAAACTCATGGAGCTTTTTGCCGAAAGAGAAAATTTCAAGAAAAATTTCGAGCTGTGGTCAAGAAGATATATGGGGCTTGCGGGCGGCGGAATGACTCCGACAGAGGCTGTTCGCATAGGGCGATACCTTGATGACCTTGACAAAAAGATTATTCTCATATCAAGGCAGATCGAAAAGCAAAATGACTTGGTTGAAAAAGAGCGGCTTATCTTGATAGAAAGAATGAGAGACCGCAAAACGATGGAAACGCTGTATGACAAACAGTTCGAGCGTTTTCGCTATGACGAAAATAAAAAAGAAGAAAAAGAAATAGAAGAGCTTATATCTTCAAGACGATAATTCGGGGTTGAAATTTTTTTAAAACCCCGAGACAGTGAAAGGAGGTGAGAAAAATGCAGGTAAATACGATTGACATGGTTAGCCTGACAAAAAGCAAGGCTTCTTCCAAGAGCTCCAAAAAGGATGAATTCGGCGACGCGCTCAAAGACGCTGAGAAAAAAGGCGACACCGACTTAGCTCAGATCATGGCGGCCTACGGTTATATGGTTTCCCCGAGGCATAGGCAGCCCGATCAGGATAACGCCCAAAACGCTGCGCAGGGCTCTGCGGAAAACGGCGCTGTGGGTGCGGTTCAAACCTTAGGCGGCGGATCCAATACCACTATTGACCTTGTCGCAATGTTGCAGATGAAAACAAAAGGGCTTTTGATTACACAGCAGGCGACGCAGCAGGAAACGGCAAAAGTTGACGCATTAATGGCGGCAACCGCACCAATCGCTGAAAAAATGCAGAAGGCGCAGGAAAATAATTCTGTTTTCCCGGCTTTGGCAACAGGCGATGCCTCTGCGAAATCAGCGGGAAACATTCAGTTAGCAAAGGCGGCACAGACTGTGCCAGATGTGGATACGGAGCAGACCCAGCAGACAACGCAAAACCAGCAAACTCCGCAGACAACGCAAACCGCACAGACAGCGCAAGCCACGCAGATGGCGCGATTCGTGCAAAGTATGATTGAAACACCGAATTTGAAAGTGGTTTCAACGCCTCCGTCCGATCAGCCGACAAACACGGTGCAGACTGCAAAGGCTGATGGCAATATTCAAACTCCGCAGGCGCAAACAGCGGCAACAAACAGCTTTTCGGCACAGCTTGACACGGCAACAGCCTCTGTCACAGCGGCGCAAAACGGCCAAGCGGCGGCGCAGGTTATCCCCGCACAGCAGGACACGGTCAAGGTTAACGGTACGGCAACCGATGTAAAACCACTCAAGTCAGCCGACGCGGTTACCGAGGTTTCGCCGGTTTCACAGACACAGGCACAGATTGCGGGCGTAAAGCATGCTTCTGAGTCAGCTGGGTCCGAATCAGGCGATAGCAAATCCGATGACGGCGCGAAGGATAAGGGTGACACAAGCGCGGCGCAATCGGTATTAGGTGCGGCACACATGAATAATATTGATACAAAGGGTGTGGAAAGCGCTCCTAAAGAGGCCAAAACCGATGTTGCAAGCCAGGTTACAGACGCCGTTAAACAGGCGGTCGACAACGGGCGCACAGAGGTCAAGCTTCATCTTAGCCCCGAGGAACTCGGCGGCATAAGCATTCGAATTGTTTCGCAAAACGGCGCGCTCACAGTTCAGATCGCGGCAGACAATCAGCACACCGGGCAGCTTTTGGCGTCAAGTATGCACGAGCTTTCACAGTCCATGCAAAGCCAGGGAATTACGATGGATAAGGCGGAGGTTACCTACGCGGGCACAGGCGGGGTTGACGCGGCGACTTCGCAGGGGCAGCAGCAGAATCAGCAAAGCGCAAACCAAACGATGCCAAAGTGGGTTCCGGCTATGGAAACTGCAAAAACAGCGGCAGTATCAGCGACATCCGGTGTTTCCGCAAGTCCGAGCATATACACGAAAAACGCGGGCATGAGTATTCTCGTTTAAATCTCTAAAAAATAAGAAGGAGGATAATATGGACATATCCGCAATTTCAGGTCCTTCATCGGGCAATACGCTTTCTGACGGAAGCAAGGTTTCCAATGGAGCCGACAGCTTTGGCATGGACGACTTTTTCAAACTGCTTGCGGCTCAGCTGCAATATCAGGATCCGAGCAGTGCTACATCAAATGACCAGTTCATGCAGGAGATGGCTCAGTTCAGCACCGTTACGGCAATTGAGAACCTTGTCAAGGTAACAAATTACTCGATGGCGTCCGGCATGGTCGGAAAAACCGTGACATATCAATCAGCCACGATGGATTTAAATGGGTATGTTACTACTACATCTCAGAATGGCAAGGTCGAAGCCGTTGATTTTACATCCGACACGCCAAGGTGTTATATCGCCACCACCGATAAAGACGGCAAGGTAACAGGCAACTGGGTGGACTATTCGGATATTTCACAGGTTTATTCAGACGATGTAACAGTGGATCCAACAGCAGGCGGCTCAACAGGAGATTCAGCAACAGGTGATCCAACAACTACTGCTTGATAATTTAATGGCATCGGGCAGAAGAGGGAAGTGTTGAATATGCCCGAAATTAGGTTTAATCCGATTCTCAGCGCTGGCGCGATACTGCCGGTGCAGACGTCCGGTATAAACAGTTCGACAAAACAAACGCAAAAACCTTCCGAGTCGTTTTCCGAGGTGTTTAACAACGCGCTGACAGACACTGACGGCGTAAAGTTTTCAAAGCACGCGCAGACAAGGCTTGAATCACGCAATATAGAGCTTGACGAGGGTGACCTGAAAAAGCTTGGGGGCGCGGTTGACGCGGCGTCGGAAAAAGGCGTGCAGGATTCTCTTATTTTTATGAATGGGCTTGCGTTCATCGTTAATGTGCCCGACCGCACGGTCGTTACGGCAATGTCGGTGAATGAAGCGTCATCAAATGTTTTTACCAATATTGACGGAGCTGTGATTGCATAACCGGTCCTTAAACAGGGGGTTATCGGGCTTTGAATGGTTGATAAGCCCGCGCAGCCAGGCGTTGTTTAAAAAATGCAAATCGCCAAATTGTACAGTAAACGATTTGCCCGATACGGGGTTTTAAGTCTGATCAACTCAATTTAGGTGATTTTTTAAACAGGCCTTATGAATTTAAGGAGGATTTATTAGCTATGATGAGATCAATGATGTCTGCTGTTACCGGCCTTAGGGCTCAGCAGACCGCAATGGACGTAATAGGCAACAACATTGCCAACGTAAACACCGCGGGGTTTAAATCAAGCTCAGCGCAGTTTGAAGATTTGTTTTACCAGACACTGAGCGGAGCCACCGAAGAGACAAACCCGTCCCAGGTCGGTTACGGTGCACAGGTTTCAGGCATCTCCAAAAACATGTCAAGCACGGGCGCTACGCAGACCGATAACCCGTGGCAGCTTTACATCGACGGCGGCGGATATTTTACGATTGCAGACGCAGCCGGCGACCCCGCTTATTACACAAGAGTAGGTAATTTCACATTCGACAAAACCGGTCATCTTGTTGATTCAAGTGGTAATAATGTTATGGGCACTGTTGATAACGGTGCTACCCAAATACCGATTAACATAGATGATACCACTAATACATATTTTACGACAACAGATGGAACAAAAACGGTAATGACAGACGCCATGTACAACGCTATGGGTAATATATCTTTCAACTCTGACGGAAGCATAGCTGCAACCTATAATAACCAAAACGGTGTTTTTACAGATGCTGACGGGAATCCTATAAAGGTTGCTATTGCTACATTTGTTAACGAGTATGGTCTTTCTCAGGCAGGAAATAATGATTTCGAGTCAACCCAAAGTTCAGGTACTGCCAACTATACCACGGCACTTAATGGCAACACGACAAGAATCCGCGGAAATGAGCTTGAGATGTCCAATGTCGACGTCGCGAATGAATTTACCAACATGATCGTCACACAGCGTGGCTTCCAGGCAAATTCCCGTGTTATCACCACTTCAGACACCTTGCTTGAAGAGTTAATCAACCTTAAGAGATCGTAATTCTATACACATCGGCTGTATATAACACAATTGCTTTATAGGATACGGATAACTGTATTAAAAACGTATTGTGTTATATACAGTTAAGAAATGCGAAAGGGATTTGATATGATAAAAGTCACTAAATTAAATGGCGAGCTGTTTTATGTCAATCCATATGAAATGGAGTTCATCGAGGAAACACCGGACACCGTTATTTCACTGAAAAGCGGAAAAAAGGTGCTTGTTTCCGAAAAGGCGGAGGTTGTAATTCACCGCATGGTTGAATTCTACCGGCTTGCCAACGTAATGCCAAAATTGCCGGCGGATAAGCTGCCTGATGTCGGCGGAGAAACCGACGACGATGATTTGACCGACGTTTAAAAAAGGCCTTTATTTCAGTTCTTAATGACAGGTATACCGTACGCCCTAGTCTTGTTAGTTTAGCGCACGGTATAGGGAGGTCAAAGTTAAATGTCCTTTATCATGGGGCTTATCTTGTGTGCCGCCGCCCTTGCGGTTATCGTTATGGGCGGCGGCAACGCCGCAAAGCTGTTTGATTATAAAGCTTTGCTGTTTGTTTTGGCAGGTATGTTAGGGCTTATTTTCATCACGAACCCTTTGGCTGCTCTTTTAAAGGATTTGCGTTGCGCCGCGGTTACTCTGCGGCGCAGCACAAAAAAAGACAAGCTGATAGAACAGATAATGAAGCTTGTTCAGACAGCCCGGCATGAGGGCATTCTGGCTCTTGAGGGCTTTGAGGATAAGATTTCAGACGCTATACTGAAAAAAGGGATTGTGATGATTACCGGCTCGGCTGACCGCGAGGCAATCGAAAGCATTCTCACCAAAGACGCGCAGTATTCCGCGGTTCTTGAAAAGACCGCGCAGGAGTTTATAGAGCGAATTGCCGTTATGTTGCCGGGCATCGGAATGATAGGGACACTTGTCGAAATTGTTCAAATGCTTTATACTTATAAAGGTCCTCAAACTCTTGCTCCCGGTATAGCAAATGCGTTGCTTCCGGTAGTCTATGCCGCAATTATCGCCTACCTTGTACTTATGCCGCTCGCTTCAAGAGTAAAAACAGGTTCTGACGGAAGAAAACAGCTAAGGGAACTTTCAATTCAGGGTGTTTTGGCGATTCAATCGGGGGAGCCGCCGCATATAGTGGAACAAAGGTTATCACGCTTTGCGGACAATAATGCTGAAAAACAAGATGCTAAGCATGGTGAAAACTCAGAGCCTGAATAAAAAAGGCAAATTCTGAGTTCAGTGATTATTTTCGCGTGATTAACACCGCTTTCGGCGGAACGGAGGGTTATAATGTCAGAAGTTCTTTCTCAAAATCAAATTGACGATCTGCTGAGTTCACTTAAAAGTGGCGATATAGCCTATAGTGAGCTTGAATCCGGCAGCGCCGAAAAAAAAGTACGGCCTTATGACTTTAAGATACCTAAAAAATTTAATAAAGAGCAGTTAAAAACGCTCAGTATCATATATGAGAACTACGGACGTGTATTATCCTCGTTCCTTTCCGGTACACTTCGCAATTACTGCGAGGTTGAGGTAGCGACAATAGAGGAGCAGCGATACTTTGAATATTCAAACGCGCTGCCAGAAAATATTCTGATGGGTGTTCTCGAAATGCTGCCTTTGCAGGGCACGTCAATGATAACCATGAGTCAGCCTATCGCTTTTGCAATAGTAGACAGGCTTCTCGGGGGGCAGGGCGAAATCTATGAAGTTGACAGAGACTATACAGACATTGAGGTTACGCTGCTGCAAAAGGTTATCCGCGATATGAGTTTCCTTCTTAAAGACGCATGGTCAAATGTCTTCGAGATAAATCCAAACTTTTTAAGGCTTGAAAGTAATTCCCGCCAAAGTCAGCTTGTCTCACCTAATGAGACAGTGGTTATTATCGTGCTTAAAGTGAAAATCAAGGACGTTGAGGGCGATGTAAGCTTCTGTATGCCTTACGAAATTCTTGAACCCGTTCTTGAACACCTCAACACTCGCTATTGGTTCACTGCACGACGATCGTCGGATGAGGAGAGGGTTAATAATAAAAAATCTCTCGTCAACAATGTGAATTCCATACCGCTTGAACTTAAAGTAATACTTGGCAAAAGCCATGTCTCGCTTAAAGAAATTATGGATTTACAGGCAGGCGATGTTATACCTCTTGATAAGCCGGTGACAGGCAAAGCGGTCGTTATGTCAAACAAGGAAGAATGGTTCCGCGGCACTCTCGGAACGCTGAGAAACCACGTGGCCGTCAGAATAGACCAAGTACTGCTGGAGGGTGGAGCTATTAATGGACGACAATCAGAACAATGAATTTTCGCTGTCTCAGCAAGATACTGACATCATTGGCGAAGTCAGCAACATAAGTATGGGATCGGCGGCAACGGCACTTTCTAATATAATGGGCAAAAAGGTCATAATTACTTCGCCTAATGTTATGGTAGGAACCGAAGCGGAGATAAACAATATCGAGCGGGTTCCGTCGCTTGGCGTTATAATATCCTACACCGAGGGTGTAATCGGCAAAGATATTCTGATTATCAAAAAGACAGACGCCGTCGAAATTGTTAAGGCAATGATGGGCGGCGAGATTCCGGATGAAGAATTCGGAGAGATCGAGATAAGCGCGATAGCCGAGGTAATGAACCAAATGATGGGATCGGCGGCAACCGCACTTTCCAACTTTATTGGGAAGACAGTCAATATTTCCCCGCCGTCGGCTTTTATGATGACCGAAGAAAACCGCAGGGAAAAACTTGAATTCATATACAAACAGGCAAACAATGTTGTTTTGGTTCGCTTCCTTTTCAAGGTTGAGGATGTTATCGAAAGCGATCTTTATATGATAATGACCCGAGAGTTTACCGAGGAACTTGTTGAAGTTATGATGAAAAACCTCGGTTTAGAAGAAGGGCCGGTGGAACCAGAACCGGAGTTACCGCAGGATGCACAGCCGGAGTACGCGCAGCCCGCGCCTCAATATGAACAGCCTGCTCCACAGTATGAACAACCTGTTCCTCAATATGCGCCGCCAGCGCAGCAGTATGAGCAGCCGCCGCAATATGCGCCGCCTGCACAGCCGCAATACGCACAGCCGGCACCGCAGTACGCTCCTCCCATGCCGCCGCAATATGCACCGCCGGCACCGCAGTATTATGCACCGGCAGCCTCGCAAGCGGCAGCTACCGCGATGCCGATCGCTCAGACTCAGGTAAGACCGGTAAGGCTGGCAAGCTTTGACGCTCAGCCGCCTACAGGCCCAATGGCGAATCCTAATTTCCAGCTTATCGAAGATGTTCCGCTTGAACTTTCGGTTGAAGTGGGCAAGGCACATAAACTGGTTAAGGAAGTTATAGATTTCACAGTTGGTTCCATCATTGAACTTGACAAACAAGCAGGCGATCCAGTAGATGTCATAGTAAACGGTCAGCTTATCGCGCATGGCGAGGTTGTAGTCATTGACGAAAGCTTCGGTGTACGCATAACAGAAATAGTCGATCCAAAAAACAATGGAAAGTAACAGGGGGTTGTTGTTGTGCCAAAGAAAATTATGATTGTTGATGATGCCGCATTTATGAGAATGATGCTGAGAAATATTTTGACAAAAGGCGGATATGAAATCTGTGATGAGGCGCCGGATGGTGTGCAGGCAGTGGAAAAATTTGTTGCAAACAATCCGGACCTTACAATTATGGACATAACAATGCCTAATATGGACGGTATTGAGGCGTTGAAGAAAATTAAAGAAATCAATGCGGGCGCCAAGATTATCATGTGTTCGGCGATGGGACAGGAAGCCATGGTTGTTGAAGCGATAAAATCCGGCGCTATGGATTTTATCGTAAAGCCATTCCAGGGTGACCGTCTGCTTGCCGCGATTGCCCGCGTTATGCCAAACTGAGATTGTTTAAAAATCATGGCGTAATAAAACAAGAAAGGTTTTTGTGAGTTTTGGAACTGCTTAATATGCTTGGTTTACTTGCCGCAATAGCAGCTGTGTTTTTTTTAGCGTGGTTTGTGACGCGCGCGGTGGCAATCAACGGAAGTTTTAACGGCAAAGGCAAACATTTTACGGTGCTTGAAAAGTTTCCGGTGGCAAAAGACAGTTACATAATGCTTATAAAGAGCTTTGGCAAGCTGCTGCTTGTCGGCGTAACCTCGGGGGGCATGACTGTCCTCAGGGAGTTTGACGAGGATAGCATTGACCTTGAATCTTTTGTACCCGAAAAGCAGAGTTTTTCGTCGATTTTTAAGACCACGCTTGAATCAACGCTGCCGGACGGCAAGATAAAAGATGCCATCAACAGGTTCTCGAAGAACAAGAAGGGCGGCGGCGACGATGAGTGACATATTGGCAAATTATAAAGAAGCCGTCAAAAGACAAAAAGCCGCAGAAAAAGCAAAAATCACTCCTGTTAAAAGGCGCTTGTTTAAGCTTGGCGCGGCGATCATCGTCTTCGCAACCGTTTTTATGATTGGTTTTGCCGTCACTGCCGCCGACACCGGCGTCAGCCTTACGCTTAACGGAATTGAATCTCCGTCCGGGACAGCCAATTCACTTCAAATTATCCTTATGCTGACAGTCTTGTCGCTTGCCCCGTCGATACTGATCATGATGACGTCGTTTACGCGAATCATTATTGTATTGTCGCTGCTTCGAAATGCTTTGGGTCTTCAGCAATCTCCTCCAAACCAGGTTCTTGTCGGTATCGCGCTGTTTTTGACATTTTTCATTATGGCTCCGGTCGGGCAGGAAATAAACAAAACAGCATATCAGCCTTATGTGAACAAGCAAATCACAATGCAGCAGGCAGAAACAAACGCTCTTGCGCCGCTGCGTGATTTCATGTATAAAAATACAGAAAACACAAGCATGAAAACCTTTTTAAACATGGCGAAAATCGATAAGGTTAATTCGCTTGATGAAATTCCCACTCATGTTCTTATTCCCGCTTTTATTCTGAGTGAGCTTAAAAGAGCGTTCATGATGGGGTTTATAATCTATCTGCCTTTCCTTGTCATCGACATCATAGTGTCGTCTACGCTTATGTCAATGGGCATGATGATGCTGC
>DBTI01000063.1:0-841 GCA_002306975.1 Ruminococcaceae bacterium UBA1320 | reverse complement strand
TATCGCTGCCGCTGAAGCTGGCGCTTTTTGTTCTTGTCGATGGTTGGAGTTTAACAGTTCAGTCGTTAGTGCACAGCTTTAAGTAGGGGGGACGCAGATGGATACAACACAAATAACCGATTTGATTCACAGGGCGCTTTATACCGCGACCATTGTTGTCGGGCCTATTCTTGTAATATGCCTTATAATCGGCATAGTTATTTCTATTTTTCAGGCGGCAACACAGATTCATGAGCAATCCCTCACATTTGTGCCCAAAATAGTTGTTGTTCTCATACTTCTGATTTTTGCAGGCAACTGGATGGTTGTTCAGGTTTCGGATTTTACCAAGGAAGCCTTTAATCTTTTAGCAAACATGAATTGACATGAATCCGCCGTTTCAACGCGGGTTAATTGTATTTACCGCAGTGAACGCGCTGCGTAAATGGGGGGTTATATGGCAATTTCCTTGCCGAATATTTCCGGTTTTAATATAGATTTGTTTCTTCTTGTTTTTATGCGCATGAGCGGAGCATTTATTCTTAACCCGATACTGGGCAGAGAAAATATGCCCATGCAGCTAAGAGCGGCACTCGGTTTTCTCTGCGCTATTATTATCACGCCGACGCTTAGCGGAATGTCCGTGCATATTGATGGCGTTATTCAGCTGATGGTCATGAGTATGGGCGAGCTTTTCATAGGTCTTGCGGTTGGAGTAATCGTCAGTATAATGCTTTATCTCGTTCAGTTTGCCGGTGAACTTATCGACATGCAGATGGGGCTAACGATGGCACAACTGTATGATTCACGTTCCGGCGTGAATATGCCGCTTTTGGGCAGTCTTTTCAACATTATCATGATT
>DBTI01000094.1:60870-61029 GCA_002306975.1 Ruminococcaceae bacterium UBA1320 | reverse complement strand
GAGAATCCGGAAGCGGAAAAAGCGTATCCGCTTATACGCTGATGGGGCTGATTGCCCATCCCGGGAAAATCGTGGGAGGCTCCATTGATTTTAACGGGCATCAAATTGAAAAGATGACCGAAAAAGAATTCCGCAAAATGCGCGGCAGCGAGGTCAGCA
>DBTI01000094.1:60670-60864 GCA_002306975.1 Ruminococcaceae bacterium UBA1320 | reverse complement strand
CTATGATATTTCAGGACCCGATGACGTCGCTTAATCCGGTTTATACGATCGGCGCACAATTAAAGGAAGGCTTAAAGCTTTATTATGGCACAAAGGGAAAAGAGGCCGACCAAAAGGCGGTCGAGCTTTTAAAGCTTGTCAGCATCAACGAGCCTGAGCGCCGATTAAGGCAATATCCGCATGAGTTTTCCGGC
>DBTI01000094.1:1192-60600 GCA_002306975.1 Ruminococcaceae bacterium UBA1320 | reverse complement strand
ATGATCTTCCAGGATCCGATGACGTCGCTGAATCCAGTGTACACCATCGGCAATCAGCTTACGGAAATGCTGCAACTGCACACAAGCATGAACCGGCAGGAGCGGCACGCAAGAGCCGTGGAACTTCTCGGCCTTGTGGGTATCAACGAGCCCGAAAAGCGCATGAAACAATATCCGCATGAGTTTTCCGGCGGCATGCGTCAGCGCGTTATGATTGCCATGGCACTTGCAGGCAACCCCAAAATGCTGATTGCCGATGAGCCGACGACTGCGCTTGACGTAACGATTCAGGCACAGATCCTTGAAATAATAAAAGAGCTTCGCAAAAAAATCCACATGTCGGTTATGATGATTACGCATGACCTTGGCATTGTCGCCGATGTTGCGGACAAGGTTGTTGTTATGTACGGCGGCAAAATCGTCGAGTCCGCCCCGTGTGAGGAAATTTTCCGCAACCCTCAGCATCCCTACACAAAAGGACTGCTGGCATCCATTCCAAAGCTTGACAGCTCACAGCCGCTTATTCCGATCGAGGGCACGCCGATAGATTTGCTCAATCCTCCGGCGGGCTGCCCGTTTGCACAGCGCTGCGAAAAATGCCTTAAGGTTTGCCTTTCAAATCTGCCGCCATATACAAAAATTTCAGAAGGACATGAGTCCGCCTGCTGGCTGCATGATCCAAGGGCACAGGGAAAGGAGACCGCAGAATGAGCGAAAAATTAATCAGAGCAGAAAATTTAAAACAATATTTTAATGTTCGAAATACATTCAGCCATGGCGTTGTCAAAGCTGTTGACGATGTTTCGTTAGAAATAGCAAAAGGCGAAACGCTCGGTCTTGTCGGCGAAAGCGGTTGCGGAAAGACTACACTTGGCAGAACGCTTTTAAGGTTAATTGAACCGACATCGGGCAAAATATTTTATGAGGATAAAGACATCACAAAGGGTGACATTACTGAATATCGCAAAAAAATGCAGATAATTTTTCAGGACCCATATGCGTCGCTTGATCCTCGAATGACCGTCGCCGACATTGTTGGCGAACCGCTTGATATTCACCGGCTTTATAGAAACAAGACTGAGCGCAAGGATAAGATAATGGAGCTTTTGCGCACCGTTGGCCTAAACTCCGACCATGCTCAGCGCTATCCACACGAGTTTTCCGGCGGACAGCGTCAGCGTATCGGAATAGCGAGGGCGCTTGCCGTTCAGCCGTCTTTCATCGTGTGCGACGAACCTGTTTCCGCACTTGACGTTTCCATTCAGGCACAGATAGTCAACATGCTTGAAGAAATGCAGAAAAAAATGTCGCTCACCTATTTGTTTATCGCGCACGACCTTTCTATTGTCAAGCATATCAGCGACAGGGTCGGCGTTATGTATCTCGGTTCGCTCGTTGAGCTTGCCACAAGCGATGAGCTTTACCGCAATCCGACTCACCCATATACTCAGGCGCTTATTTCCGCTATTCCGGTAGCAAAGCCGAAATCGGAAATAACCAGTAAAAAGCAGATTCTTAAGGGGGAAATTCCTTCCCCGTTAAATCCGCCTTCGGGTTGTAAATTCCGCACACGCTGCCCGCTTGCAAAACCGGAATGCGCAAGCACGGTTCCTCAGATGCGGGAAGTTTCACCGGGTCATTTCTGCGCATGTTTGTTTAATTGAAAATCGTATAGCTAAAATTTGTCAATTAAGGTCGAATATGGGCGGCAAGATATAGATAAAAACCGCTTTATATAGGTTTTAAACCCCTTGAGGGCTTAAATATTGGTTCTGTATGAAATAAATTCAAGCACAACCATGACAGATAGAGAGATAAGAGGAGATTTGGAAATGAAAAAAGTATTATCAATCGCGCTTGCGGCGGTTATGGTTGCCTCTGTTTTCGCAGGGTGCAAATCATCGCAAAATACCGGCACTACAAATGGTTTAAAGCCGATTAAAGCTTGTGTCGGTTCAGAGCCAAAGTCAATCGATCCTGCAATCAACCAGGCAGTCGACGGCTCAATCTATCTTGTTCATGCTTTTGAAGGGCTTACAAAAGCAGATAAAGACAATAAAACAGTTGCAGGAACAGCCGAGAGCTGGGATATCAGCAAGGACGGCTTGATCTATACCTTCCACATCAGAAAAGACGCAAAATGGAGCGACGGCAAATCTGTTACGGCGGGCGACTTCGTCTATGCATGGCAGAGAGCGGTCAATCCTTTGACTGCTTCACCGTATTCTTATCAGCTCAACTATATCACGAATGCTGAAGCGATCACCTCACAGTATGTCGACAAAAACGGCAAACCTGCAAAGGTTAAGGTCGACAAGGCCGGCAAACCGGTTAAGGACGCTAAGGGCAACTACACGGAAGATCCAAACGGTGCTTATGTTTCAGCCAAAAAAGACGGCTCCGCCATCTGGCTTGACGACCTTGGCGCAAAGGCAACAGACGATTACACGCTTGTTGTTACACTTGTCAGCCCCTGCACCTATTTTCTTCAGATCGCCGGTTTCCCGACACTTGACCCTGTAAGAAAAGATATTATAGAGAAGAATCCCGACAAGTGGGCAACGGATCCTGCAACCTATATCGGCAACGGCCCGTATATGCTCAAGACATGGAACCACAACAGCAAAATGGTTTTTGTTGCAAATCCGAACTATTATGATAAGAAGAACATCGTCGGATCAGAACTTGATTTTCTGCTGATGAACGATACAAACTCTATCCTTGCGGCATTCAAAAACGGTCAGCTTGATCTTGCGGAAGATTATCCGACAGACGAGCTTGCGACACTTGTTAAAAACAATGAAGCAAAGATCTACAGTAACCTTGGAATTTACTATTATGCATTCAACGACAAGGTTGCGCCGTTCGACAATATTAATGTAAGAAAAGCGTTGACACTTGCGATTGACAGAGATTATCTTGTGAACAGCGTTGCAAAGGGCGGTCAAAAGCCAGCCGGTTCAATCGTGCCTTACGGTATTCTTGACGCGGACGGCAAAACAGATTTCAGAGAAAACGGCAAGGAGCCTTTTGACGTGTCATCGGCTGGAAACGCCGCAAATATCGCCGAAGCGAAGAAAGCGCTTGCCGAAGCCGGATATCCAGACGGAAAAGGCTTTCCAACCATAACAATCAAATACAACACCAGTGAAATTCACCAAAAGCCCGCTGAATTTGTTCAGTCAGAGTGGAAAAAGAACCTTGGCATCAATGTCAACATTGTTAACGAGGAATGGTCTGTATTTATAAACGACCGCAACACCGGCAACTATCAGGTCGCCCGTGACGGTTGGAACGCCGACTATGCAGACCCGATGACCTTCCTTGATATCTTCGTTTCAAACAGCGGCAACAACGACTCCAAGTTCTCCAACGCCGAATTTGATAAGCTCATTTCGGGTGCCAAGAAGGAAAGCGACGCCACCAAGCGTATGACCGAGCTGCATCAGGCGGAAAAAATCCTTACAGATAACTATGCCTGCATGCCAATCTACTACTACACCAATCCTGATCTTGTCAGCTCAAAGCTTCAGGGCTATGTATCATCCTCAATGGGCTACAAATACCTGATGTGGGCTTCGGTAAAGTAATTTACAGTTATAGCAATATAACAAATTTTTAGATGTCTCCCCCGCCTCCGGCGGGGGAGACATCTATTTAGGGCAGGGAGTTTTCCCTGCCTCTTTTTATTTTTCTGCACAAGACAAAAAAATGAACGAAGGTATTGACTTATATATCAGTGTGATATATAATCTATGTATCACACTGATATATAGATTATAAAAATATGAGGTACCGGATGGCAACTGAAAAGAAAATGGACTGCGCTATTCTTGGTTTGTTAAGCAACGAATCATTGACCGGTTATCAAATCAAAAATAGGATGGATACGAAATTAAAGTATTTCTGGAGAGCCAGTTTCGGAAGCATTTATCCTACGTTAAACAGCATGGTTCAAAATGGAATGATAACAAAGCTTGAAACAAAAGAGAACGGGCGAGATAAAATCATTTACACAATTACAGAGGATGGCCGCAACCATTTAAAGGAGTGGCTGTTTGAGCCTGTCAAAAAGGATGAATTACGATATGAAACTTTACTAAAGCTGTTTTTTGGCAGTGAAATAGGAAAAGATAATACTTTAGCACATGTTACAAAATTTAAAGAAAAAATCGAAATCGAACTTGCCGATTTAGAACATATAGCAAGCCGATTGGAACAAATTAAAGATACCGAAGATGCACATTTATACTATTTGTTAACAGCGAAGTTTGGCATAAAAGCATATAGGGCATACCTGGAATGGTGCGGAGAAACGGAAGAGGCATTAAAGAGTGTCGATAAAATAACTGATGAACAGGAGCGATAAAGATGAAAGCTATTGTAGTTTATTTTTCACTTGAAGGGAATACAAAATATGTGGCGGATAAAATTGCGGAATTTACAGGTGCGGATGAATTAAGACTTGAACCTGCAAAAGATTATCCGCGTGGAAATGTAAGCAAATTCTTCTGGGGTGGAAAGAGCGTCGTATTCGGCGAGTCACCGAAACTTCTTCCTTATGATTTTGATGTCGAAAAATATGATTTGGTTATTATCGGAACGCCTGTCTGGGCAGGAAGTTTTACCCCACCTATTAAAACATTTATAAAAGAAAATGATTTGTCGAAAAAGAAAGTTGCTCTATTCGCCTGCAGTGCGGGAGGGGTAGGGAAGTGCTTGGATAAGCTGAAAGACGCGCTTCCGGCTTGTGAAGTGATTGCAACTTTTGATTTGATTTCGCCTAAAAAAACACAATCGGAAGAAACTGTGCAAAAGATTAAGAGCTTTTGTGATGGAATATAAAAGACTATAAATTCGGTTTATAATTTATATCACGCCGCTTATTGCAGATTATATCATATAGCCATAGCTTTAATAATGGATTAAAGTTATGGCTAAAGCGCACTTGACAAAAAAGAAGAATTATACTATTCTTATATTAATATCGAACAAAAAACGGCGATTTGTTTAAAAACAAGCGCTTTTTTAATACAGAAAACCTGTGAAAAAGACAAAATCGGCGCATGTCCTCTCAGAGAGCCGCTGTTTGCTGAAATGCGGCAGGAGATAACCGGTGGGTGGGCTTTGGAAGGCGGAAGGAAAACAGCATCTTTGGCTGCGAGTAAAATCCGACGACAGGCGGCGCGTTAAGCCGCAACAGAGGCGGGGCCGTATAGGCTCAATCAAGGTGGTACCGCAGACTAAACGTCTGTCCTTGTTTAATTACAAGGATAGGCGCTTTTTATTGCATAAAACCGCTTTGCAAAAAGTGTTTCCCCACCGGAAAGAGGGAGACACAAAAATATATTGCTATAGATTACCGCGTTTCGCGGATGGAGGTTCATAGATGAAAAAACTGCTGATGGGCAATGAAGCCATCGCGTTTGGCGCGATCAGCGCAGGAGTCAAGGTCGTGTGCGGTTATCCCGGCACACCGTCAACCGAGGTGCTTGAAACCGTTGCGAAAAATAATGACGGCGGCATTTATGTCGAATGGTCGGTAAATGAAAAGGCGGCTATGGAGCTTGGTGCGGGCGCTTCATATTCAGGTGCGCGCGTTATGGTTACAATGAAACAGGTCGGTTTGAATGTCGCGTCCGACCCGCTTATGAGCCTTTCTTACATAGGAACAAAGGGTGGCATGGTTGTGCTCGTAGCGGACGATCCGGGTCCCAACTCTTCACAGACCGAGCAGGATACACGCCATTTCGCGAAATATTCCAATCTGCCGGTGCTTGACCCCTCTACGCCGGAGGAAGCCTATAAAATGGCTGTGTATGCCTTTGAACTTTCCGAGAAAATCGGGCTGCCGGTGTTCTTACGACCGACAACCCGCGTTTGCCACGCCTGCGCCGATGTCGAATTGTCGGGCGGCAAGTATGAATATACGCCGGAGGGCTTTGTAAAAGACCCCAAGTGGGTAATCTTCCCCCCGCTTGCCTATAAAAATCATATCAAGCTGGAAAAAAAGCAGGACGAGATCGCCGACATCTTTGATGACAGTGAGTTTAACCATGTAACAGGCAGTGCCGGCGATGGCATCGCCGCTTCGGGCATCGCTTACGCTTATGCGCATGATGTTATAGAAAAACTGGGGCTTGATGTGCGCGTTTTTAAGGTCGGCACAGCTTATCCGTTCCCTAAAAAGAAAGCAGCGCGGTTCCTCGACGGACTTTCCCGCGCGCTTGTAATCGAGGAGCTTGACCCGGTTATTGAAGAAGCGCTGACCGCTGAAACAGTGGGTTTAGGCAGAAACGTCAAGATATACGGCAAAAAGACCGGCAACGTGCCAAAATGCGGCGAGCTAAGCTGCGAGGCGGTTGAAAAAATACTTAAAGAATTTTTTCATATAAAAGAAGAAAACAAACAAACCGAAGCGTATCCTGAGCCGCTGCCGACGCGCGCACCAAACCTCTGCGCCGGCTGCCCTCACCGCGCGTCGTTCTATGCCGTAAAGCAGGCGATGAAGGGGCAGGAGGCGGTTTTCACCGGTGATATCGGCTGTTACACGCTTGGCAACGCGAAGCCGCTGGATATGGCGGACACCTGCCTTTGCATGGGCGCCTCAATCACAGTTGCGCAGGGCATTAAGCGTGTTGAACCGAATAAAAAGGTTTTTGCCTTTATCGGTGACTCAACCTTTTTCCACACCGGTATTCCGGGTGTAGTCAACGCGCTTTACAACAAAACCCCGATAACGGTTGTTGTTCTTGACAACAGCACTACGGCAATGACAGGCCATCAGCCGCACCCGGGCATAGGTAAAACCATGATGGGTACAGATTCACCGAAAATCAGCATATACGACACGCTCAAAGGGCTTGGCGTTTCATATGTCCGCCGTCTGGATCCTTTTGACCAAAAGGCGGCGATAGAGGCTGCCCGTGAAGCATCGCAGCAGGATACTGTTTCCGCGATTGTTTTCGAAGCCCCCTGCATCGCGCTTTTCAAACGCGAGTTCGCCTTGAAAGTTGACACGGAAAAGTGCAAAGCGTGCGGCAAATGCATTAATGAAATAGGCTGCCCCGCGCTTCACCGTTCGGCAGATAAAAAAGCGGAAATAGACGCGTCGCTCTGTTATGGCTGCGGGCTCTGCACAGGGCTTTGCTCATTTGGTGCGATAGGGAGGGACTTAAGTTGAATAAAATTCAACTCGCCTTTCGGCTTTCAGCCGCAACTTTGCCATGCAAAGCCATTTCTCCGCAGAAAATTGGCTTTGTTATAAATGTGCGTTTTGAGCCTGCGGAGAAATGGGGCTTAAGATGAAATGTGATATTTTGATTACCGGTGTCGGAGGGCAGGGACAGGTACTTGCTTCACGTCTTCTGGGAGCCGCCGCGATTGACGCCGGCTTTAAGGCACGCACAAGTGAAACGATCGGCATGTCACAGCGCGGCGGTTGTGTTACAAGCAACGTTCGTATTGGCGGCGATGTTCTAAGTTCGGCTGTGCCGCAGGGGCAGGCCGACCTCATCATCGGTTTTGAGTTATGTGAGACCGTCCGAAGCCTCAGCCGTTTAAAAGAAGGCGGAGCGGTAGTTTTAAACAAGCAGGTGATAAATCCTGTTTCCGTTTCTCTCGGTTTAGCGAAATACGACAGCGAAAGAATGCTGCAATACATAAAAGATAAAGTGAAACGGCTTGTAGTTATCGACGCGCTTGCGATTGCGGCCGAAGCGGGCTCGCTAAAGGCCGCAAATGTCGTCATGCTTGGTGCTGCCGCCGGAGCGGGGTTCCTTCCCTTTGACAAGGAAAGATTTCTGACGGTTATCAGCGAAAATGTGCCGCCAAAATTCAAAGACCTCAACTCAAAAGCTTTCCAGTTTGCACTGGAGGCAATTCGCGAATAAGTTGAGCGACTTTTATAGATATCAGCTCGCGACGGGTTCAAGTTGCACTTGAGGCGATTCACGCAAGTTGCACTTGAGGCAATTCGCAGGTAAGCTGAGCAGCTTTTATAGCCATCAGCTTGCGACGGGTTCTTGATTATACTTAATTGAAGATTGAAAATTGTGATAAATAGTGTTTAAAAAATTTATTCGAAGATTAAATATCGCGACAAATAGGTTCTTTATTAAAATAATATAAAGCGCGAATTGCTCACCGCAGGTGCAAGGTGGGGAAATGGAGGATTAGTATTATGACAAACGAGGTTTTTGGGCAAATCAAAACACTGCTTGACCGCGTGTTTGAGACAAGCCCTTTTTATAAGGGAATTTATGAAAATGCGGGCATAACAGCGGATGATATAAAATCGCCGGACGATTTTAATAAGCTGCCGCTTACAGATAAAGAAGCGCTTCGCGAGGCTTACCCAATGGGTCTTCTGTCTGTCCCGCAGGAGCAGGTAGTGAGGATTCATTCCACCTCAGGCACAACGGGCAGCCCTGTTATCATTCCGTATACAAGGCAGGATGTTGAAGACTGGGCGACGATGTTTGCGCGCTGTTATTCGATTGCCGGCATAACGAAAAGGGATGTTATTCAGATAACACCGGGCTATGGTCTGTGGACTGCGGGCATCGGTTTTCAAGCTGGCTGTGAAAAGCTCGGCGCAATGGCTGTGCCGATGGGCCCGGGCAACACCGACAAACAGTTTCAGATGATGATAGATTTAAGAAGCACGGTGCTGTGCTCAACCTCGTCATACGCGCTGCTCATTGCCGAAGAGGCTCAACGCCGCGGCATAAAAGATAAGCTTAGCCTGAAGCGCGGCATCATCGGCTCTGAGCTGTGGGGCGATTTGATGCGCAGGCGCATACATGACGAGCTTAACATTGAACTGTTCGATATTTACGGCTTAACCGAGGTTTACGGGCCGGGCATCGCGATCGACTGCGATAAGCACGAAGGTCTGCACTACTTTGACGATTTTCTTTATTTTGAAGTTGTCGACGATGAAGGAAAACCGGTTAAAGACGGCGAATGGGGCGAGCTTGTCGTAACCACACTGAAAAAACAGGCGGCACCGCTTGTACGTTACCGCACACATGACTTAACACGCATCCTGCCAAAGAAATGCTCATGCGGCAGAGATTATCCGTTAATCGACCGCATCATGGGCAGAACCGACGATATGGTCAAGGTCAAGGGCGTTAACATCTACCCAGGGCAGATAAACAACGTGCTTAAATTGTGCGAAGGCGTCAGCAGCGAATATCAGGTACATATTACGCACGAGGAAGGCAGAGATGTCTTCAAGCTGAAGGTTGAGCGCCAGCCGGGAACAGACGCGGCGGCTGTGGCGCAATCGGTGGCCTCCGCCTTCAAACACAAAATCGGCATAAAGATAGAAGTTGAGGCGGTCGCGCTCGGTGAGCTGCCACGCAGCGAAAAAAAGAGCAAACGCATGTTCGACTACCGCCAGAAATAAAGCGATAATCATACATAAGGTCGTCGGCAGTATCTGCCGGTGACCTTATTGCGATTATGGGATTTTGGTAATATACTTAAAACAATGGGAAAGCAGAGTAAAACTATTCTGCTTTGATTTTGCAATTTCAAAAGATTTGACGGAGGCAAGATAAATGACACAAGATATAAACAGCATAGACACTGTAGAAAAGGTTAGCATCGGCGGCGTGGATCAGTGGATTTCGATAAAAGGCGAGGATTTGTCAAATCCGGTGGTGCTTGTGCTCCATGGCGGGCCGGGCGGCACAGAAATGCCGATTGTCAATGCAGTTAACCGCAATTTGCAAAGCATATTTACAGTAGTAAACTGGGATCAGCGCGGCGCCGGCAAATCTTTTTCAAAACATGTGCCTAAAGAATCGTTAAACGTAGCACAGTTCATGGCAGATACACATGAAATCGTTGAGTATCTTAAAAAGCGACTTGATAAAGAAAAGCTGTTTATTCTCGGGCATTCATGGGGTACATATTTAGGGCTTACTGAGGTATATAATCACCCTGAAAATATTTACGCTTATATCGGTATGGGTCAAATGGTAAACGGTATCATGAGTGAGCAGACAGGCTATAATTTTGCCCTTGAAACGGCAAAAAAGAAAAATGATCAAGCTGCCCTTAAAAAACTGCTCGGCAAAGGGGAATTCCGCGATGGCAGCTATGTAAACGGCAGAAAGGGCTGCATTGCGCAGCGTGATGTTCTGAAAAAATACGGCGCTGTCATATACGATAAGAAAGTATCGAGTATGCTCACAAAGACCTTTTTAAAATCGCATGATTACACATTTATCAATAAAATCAACTGGATCAGAGGTCAGCTTGTCACCCTGAAAATCATGTCGATTGACTGGGCGTTTGAGGTTGACTTTTTAAACAAGGTTAAAAAGGTGGAAATTCCGGTCTGCTTTTTGGCTGGGCGGCACGATTATACCACGCCGTTTGAGCTTGTTGAAAAATACTGCGAAACAATAGAAGCGCCGTCAAAAGAGCTTGTTTTCTTTGAAAATTCCGCGCATAACCCCATGTTTGAAGAACCGCAGGAGTTTTTTAAAGCAATGTCGAGGATAAAGGAACAAGCAATGAACAGTGCCGTGAAGAAGTAAAAGCCCGCCTCAAATTACAAGGAGATAAAAATCTTGCGGTTTGAGGCGAATTTTATTCCGAAAGATTCATAGGAAAGCGGTTGCGGTAAAGGATAGGATTTATTCCTTTCGGCCTTTGTAATAACAAAGAAATTATTGGTAACAATATAGGAAAAAGCCGGAGGAATAAAAATGAATTTTACACTTTCTATAAAAGAATTGCACGCGCGCGAAATACTGGATTCTCGCGGAAACCCGACCGTAGAGGCTGAAGTAACGCTTGAATGCGGTGCGACAGGCTGCGCGGCTGTGCCTTCCGGAGCATCGACCGGCGCTTTTGAGGCGCATGAGCTGCGCGACGATGACCAAAACAGATATATGGGAAAAGGTGTGACCAAGGCTGTCGGCAACATCAACGGCGAACTCAGGGAAAAAATAATCGGCATGGATGCACTTGCTCAGGCGGAGCTTGACCGGCGCATGATCGTGCTCGACGGTACTCCGAACAAATCAAGGCTTGGTGCCAACGCGACGCTTGCCATTTCTCTTGCAAACGCCAAAGCGGCGGCAAACGCACTCAAAATCCCGCTATACCGGCTGCTCGGAGGGCAAAATGCCTGTATGCTGCCGGTGCCTATGATGAACATTTTAAATGGCGGCGTCCACGCGCAGAACAACATTGACGTGCAGGAGTTTATGATCATGCCGGTGGGCGCTGAAAGCTTTTCACAGGGGCTGCAATGGTGCGTAGAAATTTATCACAATCTCGGCAAGGTGCTTTCGCAAAAGGGCATCAGCTCGGGTGTGGGCGACGAGGGCGGCTTTGCACCCAACCTTGCCAGTGACCGCGAGGCGCTTGACGCAATTATGGAAGCAATGAGTATCGCGGGTTACACCGCCGGCTCCCAGTTCCTGATTGCCATCGACGCGGCTTCTTCTGAATGGTATCAGCAGGACGGCACCTACCTCCTGCCAAAGTCGGGTCGGAGCATGAACAGAACACAGCTTTTGGAATATTGGCAGGAGCTTGTCGGCGTTTACCCCGTTGTTTCTATTGAAGACGGTCTTTCCGAAGACGACTGGGACGGGTGGAAAGAGATAACCGCTTCGCTCGGAAACGACATTCAGCTTGTGGGCGACGACCTTTTTGTTACAAACGCAAAACGTCTTCAAAAGGGCATTTATTCCGAAGCGGCAAATTCAATTTTAATAAAAGTCAATCAGATCGGCACACTGACCGAAACGCTTGAAGCCGTTGCAATGGCACAGCGGAGCGGCTACACTGCCGTCATCTCCCACCGTTCCGGTGAGACAGAGGATACAACAATAGCCGACCTTGCCGTCGCGGTAAACGCCGGGCAGATAAAAACCGGAGCACCTGCGCGCAGCGAGCGCGTGGCAAAATATAACCGCCTGTTGCGCATCGAGGAACAGCTTGGCTCGGCGGCACATTACGCAGGTCTTGGAGCATTTTACAATTTGAAGTGATTGCCGCTATTACAATTACAAAAATAAAGCGGAATGGTTTTTTATTTTCCCCGCCGAAAGCCATCTGCTTCGGCGGATAGATAATATTCTGATTTGCTGTTTTTATTTAAAATTGCGATAAAGACAAAACAAGATCTCACGATTACCGTAAGATCTTGTTTTGTCACTTTATTTCACGTTCAAATATTAACTCATAAAATGTCGCTTTTCCAACACCATGTGTAGGTGGGGCGAAAATCTGCACGAGTCTCCATCCGCTTTTTGCCTGTTCATTTATAAGCTCATGATAATCCTGAGAAGGCTCTCTGTCAAATCCAAAACCGAGGTCGATTCTGAAAAACTCGTACTCATACATATTCGTAACCCCCTAATTAAATATTAAAATTACCGCATAGCAAATAAAGATATATGTAATATCTGAAACAAATTGCCATAATAACAGCTACAGTGTATCACACCAAATAATATAATTCAATCTGCACTTTGACTTTTTACCGCGATTGCGTTAAAATCAAAAGATACTGATTGACGCTGTGTGCATATAAGCTTAATAAATTATTCAAGGTGTGTTAATTTGTGTAGCCATATGCTCATGCCGCGTCACATCAGATGAAAATCGTTGCAAAAACATGGTGAGGGGTAATGAAACTCAAAATAGATAAAATCATAAAATCAAAGCGCCGTACGATTGCCCTTGAAATAACGCGCGACGCGCTTCTTGTTGTGCGTGCTCCGCTAAGAACCCCGAATCGTTTTATTGAAAAAGCGGTGGAAGAAAAACGCGACTGGGTGCTCAAAAAGCAGAGCGATGTTTTGGCGCGCGACGAAAAGCACCCGCCAAAGCACTGCGCCGAGGGCGAAACCTTTGAACTGCTTGGCAAAGAATATGCCCTGTCTTTTCAAAACGGCGTGTCTCAAATCTACATAGACGGCGGGCGGCTTCTGGTTCCGCAAAGCTTAAAAGGCAACGCGCAGCTTGCGATAACAGGGTGGTATAAGGAACAGGCGTATAGAACGCTGCGTGAGCGTGTGGACTATTTTGCGGCAAAAGCGGGGGTGCGGTATGCATCGCTTAAAATTACAAGCGCGCTGACGCGCTGGGGCTCATGCTCCGCGGGTGGCAGGCTGTGCTTTACCTGGCGCCTTGCCATGGCGCCTGTCGACAAAATAGATTACGTTGTGGCGCACGAGCTTTCACATATCGGGCACCCGGATCATTCAAGCGCGTTTTGGCGGCGTGTCGCCGAGCTGATGCCCGATTACGCGCCAAGAAGAGAATGGTTCAAGCAAAACGCAGCGTTGCTGCGCCGTGATTTCTTCGCAGAATAACGGCTGAACAATACAGGAGGAAATTTTGAATAAATTAGGAACCTTAAAAAAGTTTGTGAAATATTACAAGCCCTACAGGGGGCTTTTTTACGCGGATTTGTTCTGCGCGCTCGTTGTTTCGGCGGTTGACCTTGCTTTTCCGCTTATACTGAGCTATCTGTCAAAATCGCTGTTCACTCAGGGCAGCAGCGTGATATTGCACACGATCGGTTTTGTCGGGCTTGGCCTTGTCACCATGTATTTAATTAAATACTTCGGTCAGCATTTTATAACCTCATGGGGGCACATCATGGGCGCGCGTATGGAGAGTGACATGCGTCGCGACCTTTTTTACCACCTGCAAAAGCTGTCTTTTTCGTATTATGATAAAAACAACACAGGTGAAATGATGTCAAAGCTTGTTTCCGACCTGTTTGACATCTCCGAACTTGCCCACCACGGGCCGGAAAATCTGTTTATTTCTGCAATAAAGATCATTGGTTCTTTTATTATCCTTATGATGATTAATGTAAAAATGACGCTGATTCTCGTTGTTGTCACAGTCATCATGATTATCTATTCATACCTTGAAAACAAAAAGATGTCGTCGATATTTTATGACAACAGGGTTAAAATCGCGGGAGTAAATTCAATCGTGCAGGACAGCCTTTCGGGAGTCCGCGTTGTAAAATCGTTTGCAAATGAAAGGGTCGAGCGCAGGAAATTTGATAAAGGCAACAACGCCTTTCTCGAATCCAAGGTTAACAATTACATGATAATGGGCCGCTATAACGCCACCAACTCGTTTTTTGAGGGCCTTTTGTATATCGTCATTATTATTTCCGGCGGGTTCTTTATAATCGACGGTTCTCTTGGCATTGCCGACCTTGCCGTCTACGCGCTTTATATCAACATTTTTATAAACCCCATCGATCTTCTTATCAATTTTACCGAGCTTTTTCAAAAGGGCTACGCGGGCTTCAAGCGTTTTCTTGAGGTCGTGGAAACACAGCCGGAAATTATTGACGATAAAAACGCCGCCCCGCTTGTGGACGTAAAGGGCGACATTGAATTTAAAAATGTGTCGTTCAGCTATGACAATGAGCAGAATGTGCTTGATAATGTGAATATAAAAATTCCGGCGGGGCGCAAGATTGCGCTTGTCGGGCCGTCGGGCGGCGGAAAAACCACCATCTGCTCGCTGCTGCCTCGTTTTTACGACGTAACAGGCGGCAGCATCCTTATTGACGGTACTGATATCCGCAGCTTCAAGCAGGAGTCACTTCGAAACGCGATCGGTGTGGTACAGCAAGAGGTTTACCTCTTTGCTGGTAGCGTAAAAGAGAACATAGCATACGGAAAGCCTGAAGCAACGTTTGAAGAGATCATGGAGGCTGCAAAGCACGCCAATATCCATGACTTTATCATGTCGCTTGAGGAAGGTTATGATACTTATGTCGGCGAGCGCGGCGTCCGCCTTTCGGGCGGTCAAAAACAGCGCATTTCAATCGCGCGCGTGTTTTTGAAAAACCCGCCGATTCTGATTCTCGACGAGGCTACCTCCGCTCTGGATAACGAGAGTGAGCGCTATATTCAGAGGTCGCTCGACAGCCTTGCCCAAAACCGCACCACAATAGTAATCGCGCACAGGCTCAGCACAGTGAGGGGAGCGGACGAGATAATCGTAATAACCGATGAGGGCATAAAAGAACGCGGCAATCACGAAAGTCTTCTCAAAACAGGCGGAATCTACGCCAGATACTATAACATGCAGTTTGAGGGGCTTGAAAACAACGCCTTTACAGACTTTGAATGAACTGCGTAAAATACTAAAATAGGTATCGCAAAAGCCCGCCGTATGGCGGGCTTAAATTTTTATAAACGCATATTTATATACTTTTGCGCCTCGTCTTCACTCACCTGCTGCGCAAGCGACGGAATCGGGTTGTTGTCTGCCGGGTGCTGCGCAGTATCGCCTTGATAATGAGAGACCCTGCTTCTTAAAAAATTGGCGTTGTCAAACTGCCAGTTGGCTTTTTCTTTGTCATAGAGATACGCCTTGCCGTCTTCAATTTTACCGACGCTGTTTATCTCTTTCAATATATAGTACTGCATGAAATCATCAGCTTTCAACTTTTGATTTTATAATGCCATTAGTTTAAAAAAATTATACGATTCTTATAGATTATATTTTTAAAAAGGAAGATCAGGGCATGTTCTCCCTGCCGGAAGCGAGGAAAAACAAAAACAATTCATCATCTCATTAATATTTATAGATTATTGGATCATTGATAAAATATTTTGATATTGAAAAACCAGCCCCCTTTAACGCAGTTTAAATAGCTACGGTAAAGAGGGTTGATTTCGCATTAAGAATTATGCGATTTCGTCCATTTGAGAGCCAACGCTTGTACTAATTGACTGTAGCATCTGACTTGTTTGGGCATTGCCCTGTGCCTGTTCAGTTGCTTTAGAGTTTTCATTGGACTGAGATGATTCATTTTTAGCAAGCTCGGCGAGCCTTTCTTGAATATCCTCAAGTGTCTTTTCAAGTTTTTGAATTTCTGATGAGGATCCGCCGCTGTTTTGCAGATTACCAATCTCTGTTTGGATTTCCTGTGCCTGCTGCTGCAAGGTAGTAGCATCGCTTGAGGTTACTGTTGTCGGACTGCTTGAAGAACTTGATGATTCTGATGACGACGATGCGGTTGTTGCGCTCGATGGTTTGGTGAGTGCGCTGGATGTGTTCGTGAGGCTGGACCAGTTGGTTTGATTTTGTGACGCGATTGACGCAATTGACATAAACATCCTCCGTTCTTTAAAGATCAGCACTCCATTTATAAAATCAATTTCGGAATGCACAAATAGTAAAAGCACAAGAAAATATTGGATAAATTATTACAATTTTATATTAGACCTAAGTTGTTAATATAACATGAACTGAATATTAAATTGTGATTGTTTTTTAATAATCAGCAGAACAAGCGCCTTGAAAAGCAGTGCTGTTTCACTGCTTTTCAAGGCGCTTTGCCGGAGGCCATCCGCTTCGGCGGGGATATAACAAATCTAATCCGCTTTAATATTGTAATTACCATGGTTGAAAAGGGAATACGGTTTTTTCTTCTGTCATATGCTTTATAGGGAACGGCAGGGTAAATCTCTTTTTATTTCGGGGGGATGGCGATGAGGCTGTTAAGGCATATCTGGCGGCTTATGGTTCTATGGTTTGTTCTTGGAATGATCTATGTGACGGTCGAGCTTTTGTGGCGGGGCGTTACATATCTACCAATGATTTGGGTCGGAGGACTGTGCGGGCTTTGCATAGGGCTTATCAATCAGCACCCTACATTTTGTGACCGCCGCATGTGGCAGCAAAGCCTGATCGGCACATTAACCACGCTTTTTATAGAATACATAAGCGGCTATATTCTCAACATCAAGCTATCGCTGGGTATCTGGGATTACAGCACCATGCCGCTCAATATAAGTGGTCAGATTTGCCTGCTTTACGCCTTTTTTTGGTTTCTGCTCATGCCATTCGCGATATATCTTGACGATTGGCTGAGGTGGAAGCTTTTTTATGAAAAGCGCCCTGTGGGCGGTATCCTTGCAAATTACGAAGCGCTGTTAACAGGCAATTAGGCATTATTTATGGAATACTATTGAATTTTCCATTTTAAGGTATTACAATGAAGGGTATAATCTTAGATCAAGAGGGCGGAAAAGGGTATGAAAAAACGTAAGCTATTTTGCGAACTTTCCCCGTTCACATACAAAATTTCTGTGCTAAAATGTAAGCTTATGCGATATTTTAAAGATGCGGTTTCCAGTGATAATTTTGCAAAAGAAAAACATAACAAACCGCTTCCCGTTGTCATCTGTGAGCATAAATCGCTAATCAGGCGCAAGCTTGGCAACGTTGATATGCGGCTTCAGGAAAATAAGGCAAACAATTTAAAACTTGCGACTCCCAAAATTTCCGGAATCATTATAAATCCGGGCGAAACCTTTTCGTTTTGGAGGCTGGTCGGTTCCTGCACAAAAAGAAATGGCTACAAAGAGGGGTTGATTATAAGCGGCGGCGACACAAAGAGTGGGGTAGGGGGAGGCATGTGCCAGTTTACCAATCTGATTCACTGGCTCGTGCTGCACACGCCCATGGAGATCACCGAGCACCATCACCATGACGGAGTAGACCTTTTCCCCGATTTCGGGCGGCAGGTTCCGTTCGGCGTCGGCACATCGATCAAGCACAATTACCTCGACTACCGGTTCAAAAACACAACGGATATGCCGTTTCAGCTTGTTGTTTACACAAATGACGAATATCTTTGCGGAGAAATACGTTCATTAAGACCCTTGCCGGTCAAATACCACATAAAAGCCGAGGGTGAAAATTTTTCAAAGGAAGAGGACGGTTATTATTACAGAAACAATAAAATATACCGTGACTGTGTTGATAAACTAAGCGGCAAACTGATCGACCGGCAGATGATAAAAAAAAATCACGCAAAAGTAATGTATGACCCTAAATTCATTGAAATATAATTAATGCGGAATAATGTTGTCTCCCCCGCCTACTGCGGGGGAGACAACATTTTAGTAAAGATTGCTTTTTATAGAGTTAACAAGCCTGCTTGAGCGGTCATAGCTCAAATCCCACGCGCCCACGCCGAAAAGGTCTTTTGACATGGCGTATCTTGTTTTTTGCGCGATTGAGTTCTCGTCATCATAGGTTACAAACGTTGAGCCGTTAAAGAGATAGGGCACCATAGCCGACGAACTGTAGCTTTTTTTGAACGCCGGGTTTGAAAGGTAGTTTGACATGATCTTGTCGAATCCAACGGAAACACAGGTTAAGTAATGCTGCCACAATCCGCCGTTCGCGGCTGTAACGCCGCTGTAGGCAAACCCGTAAAACGGCACGCCCATGACGATTTTATTTGCCGGGAATCCGTTTGAAAGCCACATGCGAACCGATGCGTCAACGCTTGTTTTATACTGCGGCGATGTGCCGGAAGGAAAATAAAGCGGCGCGTTTAAGTCGGTGTAGGTATCCCATCTGCCATGCAGGTCATAGGTCATTATGAAACCGTAATCAACATAGTTTGCGATTGAAGAAAGCCCTACGCCGCCGGCAAAAGTATTGTTTGCCGCCCCCGCAAAAGAGAGGATATAGTGCTTGCCGTCCTTTGCGCCCTGCGCGTCAAGCCTTGAACGCAGTGCTTTTAATAACAAGCCGAAATTCTGTTTGTCAGCCGATCTTACGACATTTGTGGAAAGACCGTAGCCTGTGGGGTATTCCCAGTCGATATCAACCCCGTCAAATCCATTTGTCTTTAAAAAGCTGACAACGCTGTCGGCAAAAACCGTGCGTGAGGTTTCGGTCAGTGCTGCGTCTGAAAATCTGCCCGAGTCTTCCCATCCGCCGACGGAAATTACCGTTTTAAGCCCTATGTATTTGCTTTTAAGTGATTTTAGCTTTGTAAAATTCGTATAATCAACCGCCGAGTCGCCCACTGCAATTTTTAAATCTGAAGCTATCTTCGCAAAAGCGTAATTTATAACGTTGATATTGGAAGCGTTTATCTTGTCGGGCGTATCCCCGCTATAAGCCGCCCAGCCGCCGTAATAACCGATCAGGTATTTTGAGGGATGAGTGAACGCGGGTGAGGTCAGAGTTGCCGGTGCGGTCACAGATGATGTCTTTGCTGCTTAAGACGTAACAGACGATGAACTGGTTTTGGATAATGCTGAGGCAGTTACTGTCGGGGAAGCAACATTTGCCGCCGGGTTGCTCGATGAGGAAGGCTTTGAAGAAGCTGTTATTGAGGAAGAGGGCTTAGAGGAAATCACTGTTTTTTTACTCTGTCCAGTTTTCTTTGCCTGTTCAGCAATTGTGGCAGCGTTTTTAAGAGCCGCTTTTCCTGCTGCCGTGGTGGCTAAATATGTACTGCTGTTTTGAGGAGAACCGCTGTTCGCAGGCTTTTTGAAGTTAAAAGCCGACAAAGACATAAGAATGGATAAGGTAAGAATCACACTAAAAACAATAATTTTGCGGCTGTGGTGAATTACTGATTTCATGAAGTCCTCCTATGCATTTTGTACAAAATATTATCCAGGTGCGATGGATGTTTTGACTAATACTATCATAGCATGTAGAACGGTCAGTAATCAATTCATAGATAATGGTAAAAAAGCGACCGGTGCGCATATTATTGCGTACCGGTCGTTAATAGTTATGTCTGTATCAATTTGATTGTTAAAGATAAAAAATACAAAATCTTCTCTTTCAAAAGAAAATTCCATAAAATTATTTTCGACCTTTTTTATCGCTGTCGGGGCTTTCACCGCCATTCGCCAATGCCCACGCCTGTGCAAAAGCCGACGCGGCGGGCGGCTGGTTTTGTTTTGAGTTAAGGTACTTGTTTATTTCAATTTTAGAAGCGCCGTCGTGTTTTTCAGAAAGGCGCTTGTTAAAGGAGTCGAATTTTTCGCGGAATCCACAGGTGTGGCAGGTGTAAATCTTCTTTTCCCCATCGCCGAATACCTCAAGCTTTTTGTGGCAGTTAGGGCAGCGCGCGTTGCTGGTAAAAGAAAGATTTTGGTGATAGCCGCATTCACGGTCGGGGCAGGCGAGCATTTTGCCGCGCTTGCCGTTGATTTCGAGCATGAATTTTCCGCACTGAGGGCAGGGTGTGCGCGTCATATTGTCGTGCGTGTAGCTTGCGTCGCTTGCAATAACGCTGCCGACAAGCAGTGTTGCATAGCGTCTTATCTCGTCGGTAAACGCCTTTTGCTGCAAGGCGCCGCGGCTGATCATCGTCAGTTTTTGTTCCCAGTTTGCCGTCAGTTCGGGCGAACGCAGATCCTCGGGAACAAGCCCGATAAGCTGAATGCCCTTGCTCAGCGGCACAATGTCTTTTCCCCGCCGCTCAACATAATTTACCGAGAAGAGCTTTTCGATAATGTCGGCGCGTGTCGCCGGTGTGCCAATGCCGTTTGACGCGTCCATAACCGAGCGCAGGGCGTTGTTTTCAATGAATTTGCCCGGGTGCTCCATCGCAGTCAGCAGTGTCGCCTCGTTATAGCGGGCGGGCGGCTTTGTTTTGCCTGTGCCGATTTTCACCTGCTCTACCTTAAATGTCTGTCCGTTTTTAACGTCGGGCAGGGCTTGCTCTTTTTCATCGTCGGCGGTTTCATCATCATCACTACTCACACCATAAACGGCTTTCCACCCTTTTGCGGCGACAATTCTGCCGCGCGCGGTGAAAAGCTCGCCGCCGCACTGAGCCGAAACGGTAACCTGCTCGTATTCAAAGTCGGGGCTTAACACAGCGAGGAACCGCCTGACAACGAGGTCATAAACGCGGCGTTCGTCCGAGCCAAGCCGGTCAAGCTCTACAAATTGCTCTGTCGGAATTATGGCGTGGTGGTCGCTGACCTTGGCGTCATCGACAAAATGCCTTGAAGCGTGAACGCCCCTTTGCAGCGCCGCTTTTGCAAATGCGCTGTAAGGACCGATGTCGATACTGCGGAGCCGCTCGGGCAGCGTTGGCACTATGTCAGCCGTAAGGTAGCGAGAATCGGTTCGGGGATAGGTCAGCAGTTTGTAGACTTCGTAAAGCCGCTGCATGATGTTCAGCGTCTGCTTTGCCGAAAAACCATAGTGCCGGTTCGCGTCTCGCTGAAGTTCCGTAAGGTCGTATAAAAGCGGAGCACTTTCCCGCTTTTTTTCGCGGCGAACTTCTGTAATCTTCATTTCGCCGCCGGATGTTTTCTGTACCGCATCGTCAGCCCTTGATTTATCAAAGGTGCGCCCCTGCATTGACTTTTTGTCCTTCCAAAACATATCAAAAGCCGAAAGTCTCGCCGACACGGTGTAAAACTCACGTGCTGAAAAATTGCGAATCTCATCCTCGCGCGCGACAATCATGGCGAGCGTAGGCGTTTGAACACGCCCGGCGGAAAGCTGCGCGTTATATTTGCAGGTGAGCGCGCGTGTAACATTCATGCCCACAAGCCAGTCGGCATGCGCCCGGCAAAGCGCCGAGTGATAGAGGTTGTCATATTCCACGGCGGGGCGCAGGTTTTTAAAGCCTTCTTTAATCGCCCTGTCGGTCTGCGAAGATATCCAAAGCCGTTTAACCGGTTTTTTAAAGCCAACTTTTTCGATAATCCAACGTGCGACAAGCTCACCCTCGCGTCCCGCGTCGGTAGCGATAACAAGCTCCGAAACCGTAGGGTTCCGCAGAAGGTTTTTGACCGCAACGTATTGACGCGTGGTTTCTTTTATCACAACTGTTTCGAGCTTTGCCGGCAGCATCGGCAGCGTTTCAAGATCCCACTTTTTATATTTATCTCCGTAAAACTCCGGATCGGCGAGAGTTACAAGGTGACCGAGCGCCCATGTTACGATATAGTCGCTGCCCTCAAGGTAACCATCACGGCTTTGTCTGCAGCCGAGCACCCTCGCGAGTTCTCTTCCTACTGACGGCTTTTCAGCCAGAACCAATATTTTTCCCATAAATAGAGCCTCTCATTTCGGTATTTTTCCATTCGCATTATACCATTTTGCGGCAATATAAACAACCAAGGGTATAGAAGAGGATCGTTACAGATTGAAAATTAATACAGAATAGCGTAAAATACAAGTAATGTTAATCGGACAAAAAAGGAGGATCATCATGGATAAGAAACAAATGGCGCTGGGCTGCTTTGATAAAAGCTTCAATTGCGCGCAGTCGGTCTTCGCCGCGTTCGCCGAAGAAGTCGGCATAGACAAGGATGAAGCGTTAAAGGTAGCGTCATGCTTTGGCGGAGGAATGAAAAGCGGAGAGGTCTGCGGAGCGGTAACAGGGGCTTTGATGGCGATAGGCATGAAATATGGCAGCAGCGCTGAAAACGATGTTGAGGGCAAGCGCTTTGTCAGCGATAAGACTGTCGAGTTCATCAAAAAGTTCAGTGATAAAAACGGAACAATCCTTTGCAGGGAGCTGCTCGGGTTAAAGGCAAACGGTATTGATGAAATGCAGGAAGCCATTAGAAACGGGCATGACAAAACCGTTTGCTCAAGGGTTATCGCAGACGCTGTGGATATTGCCGAGGAAATGTTTGCCGAATGAGATTACAGAGAAGTGTAGCGTGCTTTTGTTATCTCCCCCGCCTCCGGCGGGGGAGATAACATTCTGCTTTCCGGTTTTTATTTGAATTTGCGATAAAGATCAACCTGATGGGTTAAAAAAATCAACCGTCCGAATCAACCGGACGGTTGATTTCTTTTTATCCCTAATGCTTTATTATATTTTCAGGAGATGATTTATATGGAAAATATTTTAACAGTCAGAAATCTTTCAAAAAGCTTTAAAGAAAACAAGGTGCTTAAAAGCATTGACTTTGAAGTAAATCAAGGTGAAATTCTTTGCTTCCTCGGGCCAAACGGCGCGGGCAAAAGCACGACCATCAACATTTTAACGGCGGCGCTTCAAAGCGACGGCGGCGAAGTGCTCTACAAGGGTGAAAAAATAGGCGGCCGTCTGCACGGCTATAAAAAACAGCTCGGTGTTGTTCCGCAGGATATCGCGTTGTATGAGGAACTTTCGGCGGAGCGCAATGTACGTTTTTTCACCTCTCTTTACGGACTGCATGGCAAAGAGCTTGACGCAGCGGTTGACAAAGCATTGGAATTTGCGGAGCTTGCCGACAAAAGGCACGACAAGGTCAAAACATTTTCAGGCGGCATGAAGCGCCGGCTTAACATTGCCTGTGCGATAGCACATTCACCGGATATTGTTATTATGGATGAGCCTACGGTGGGCATAGACCCTCAGTCGCGCAATCATATTCTCGATTCAATAAAACGTCTTCGGGAAAACGGCATGACAATCCTTTATACCACCCACTATATGGAAGAGGTTGAGGCGATTTCCACGCGAATCATTATTATGGATCACGGTTCAATCATTGCCGAGGGCACAAACGAATCGCTGAAAGAGGAATTTCAGAATGAGAAGAGATATTTTATCGAAGTTGAAGATACAATGTCGCTCAACGCAAATGATTTTTACAGCGTTGAAGGGGTAAAGAACGCTGCCATAAAAGACAAACAGATTCAAATCATATCCCTTAAAGGCATCGAAAATCTTGACCGCATAATAGCGCTTCTCTCTGATAAAGACATAAAAATCCGCAATATATCAAGCGAAACCGCAAGCCTTGAAACTGTTTTCCTCAAGCTTACGGGCCGCAAACTGCGGGATTGAAAGGAGGGTCAGCAATGCGAGGCTTTATAGAAATTTTTAAAATGGATTTTAAAAACCTGATAAGAAATCCGGTTCTCGTCGGATACAACACCGTTTTCTCAATATTACTTACACTCATTATGGGCTTTTTGACTAGCGGCGCTTATGCCAACCCGACTGACGCTTATAATTATTACGCTGTAAGCTTTTTGATTTATTGCATGCTCAGCGGCGCGATGACGTCAACAAACTGTTTTATGGAACGTGATATAAAAAAGCCGAATCTACGAATCATCCATTCGCCGGTCGGCAGCTTTCCCATATATTTTTCAAAAATTGTATCGTCTTTTTTGTTCGACTATATCTGTCATCTTTTGGTGATTTTGATACTCACACTGTCGCTCTATTTGAATTTCGGCGGTGCAAATATCGGATATATCATTTTGCTCATGGCGCCTATAGAGTTTGCCGCCAGTGCCCTTGGTGTGTTTTTCTGCTGTATATTTAAAACAGAGGAAGCGGCAAGCACGCTGCTCAGCAACGCGATCAGCATTCTTGCTTTTCTGGGCGGCACTTTCTTTTCCTTTGACGGTATGGGCGGCGTACTCGCATTTGCGTCAAGGCTCTCTCCTGTCAAATGGATGAATGACACTTTCTTCTCGATCATTTATGACGCTGATATCTCGTTGGTTTTGCCTTTGTTTGCAGGCAGCGTTGTGGTATCCGCTGTGCTTGTGTTTGGCTGTTCAAAGCTCTTTAAAACGGAGGACTATTTATGCTGAGTGTTTTAAAAAACAATTACTGCCGGATGCTTCAGCGCCTGCCTGCCGTGCTGATTATGACGGTGATAACGCTTGTTTCAATCATACTGGCCATTTATATAACCGGCACACAGCAGGTGAAGGGTCATATTGTTTATGTAAGTCAAACTTCGCCAACTACCGTTAGCTCAAAATACCTGAGCGTTGTCACCATGACAAAAGAACCGCCATACTCCAGCCTTGTAAAGCAGCAGTATGACGCATTTGTTATTGATAACGGCAACGGCAGATATGATATCAAAACCCTTAAAAGCGAAGATTATAAAAAAATGATTGAGGGATTACTCAAGAATCCCAATGTACCAGTAAAACTGCAGAATACTGACAGAGGCGTCGGTGAGAACATCATAGGCTTTATGATGATGTTTTTATTGATGTCGACATTCATGAATCTTTTCACCTTTGCTGACGATAAAGAGCAAAATCAGCTTGCCCGCATAGCGTCGTCGCCTATCCGCTTTTCCGGTTATCTCGCTGCTCACTGCATTTACTGCCTCTCAATGTTCCTGCCCGAATATTTGATGCTTGTCATCATGAAACTTCTGGGGTTCGATATCGGTTTTTCGCTTTTGCAGTATGCGCTGTTGTACGCAGTGATTGGATTCTTTGGTATATCATTAGCTTTGCTGCTTCACACATTGATAAAAAAACCGGACAACGCCAACATGCTTGGCAACAGCATATTAGTGTTAAGCTCGGTGCTGGCGGGAAGCTTTTATTCATTCAGCAAAGGCAATGCCGTTCTTGACAATGTCGTCAAGGTTCTGCCGCAAAAGCAGCTGCTTGACTTTGCTCATTACCTGCAAAACGGTGACGCATTTGCTCACATAGCGCCATTACTATATATCATTGTTTTCTCCGCAGCGCTATTTGCGGTGTCCTGCGTTATTTTGACGCGGAAATATGTTAAAAAAATCTGATGCTTGCAAACAGTTTTCATTAAGCATAAAATCATATTATAGCAATTAATAAACGAAGAAAAATCGTTTTTGTTTCTTCTCCGCCGGAGGCGGGGGAGAAACATCCCCTTGTTTTCCTTTTTAAAGATAGAATTGATATAAAATATTTTTACGCAAGGTTTTGGATGGTAATTATGAAACATGTTGGTTTATCTGATCTGGTGCTCCTGTCGACAAAACTGAAAATGCCCGCGCCGCGACGGGAGTATATTATCCGCAGCGAGCTGTTTTCGGTGCTCAGCCGCTGCCCGCTTATGAAGATTATCTATGTAAAAGGCGCGGCCGGAATGGGCAAAACGACGCTGATCTCCTCGTTTATTAAAGAGACAGGCCCATACAATACCGCATGGCTTACGCTGGATGAAACAAACAACAATGTTTTTTCATTTTGGCACTACTTTGCCGCCGCCGCGGAAAATTTTCTTGGAGACGAATTTGAGAATATCCTTACGCTTCTGCGTTCGAATTTTGAAACCTCACAAATCCAAAATCTGCTTACTATGATGATTAACCACCTTTGCAGTGATAAAGATTATTACATGGTTCTTGATGATATGCACTGTATTACCGACGAAACCCTTGTGGGCTCGATTGAGTATTTTATAAAGTCGATGCCGGAAAACCTGCATATTTTTATGATTTCGCGGGAAGATCCCAAACTATATTTGGGTGAACTTGCAGTTTCCGGCAAGCTGCTTTTTATTGACGGTGATATGCTGAGGTTTACCTGTGACGAGGGCATGCGCTTTTTAAAAGACACGCTAAAACTCAAGGTAAATGACGAAGAACTGCTCTTGATGAACGATTTCGCTGAAGGCTGGATCGGCGGCCTACAGCTTGTGGCGGCGGCAGGCGGGGCAAAAAAAGGATTGCTTCAAGCGGCAGGCAGCGGTATTGCGGCTGATTATCTGACACGCGAAATATTTAAGATGCTGACAGAAGATGAGCGTCTTTTTCTTACAGTCACAGGAGTGCTGTCTTATTTTGATGAAGATATCTGCCTCCATATAATCGGTGACATGGATTTTAAAAGTATGATCGAACGGCTTACAACCAAAAATCTTTTTATTATCTGTATAGATGAGGAAAATGGTATTTATCGCTACCATAATATATTGGGCGAATATTTAAAGCAGCAATTCTCATGCCTGCCAAAACAGGATCAAATTCATTACAGAAAGAATGCCGCAAAAATACTCGAAGCGCATGGCGATAAAGAAGAAGCGCTTTATCATTTATTTAAAGTGGAAGATTACAGCGAGGTTATGCGGCTTTTGATTACTATGGATGAATCCGTGGAAACATGGACCCTGATCGACAAATTGCCGCTCAGTTATCTTTTAACAGATGTTAACCTGTCGCTGCAGTGCCTTATGTATAACTTCGGAAGAATCAATATAACCCGTGTCAGTGAAATATACAAGGCGCTGGAAGAACGCGACGAATTTGAAGGATTTAAAAGCGGTCTGCAATATGTTTGTGAATTAATCGTTAATAATTCACAAACATTTATTACACCTTTGCCTGTTTCATTTTCAGATATTGAAAATTATAGCTTGAGCCCTGTAACAAAATCATTGATTCTTTTTGAAAACGCCAACATACTCCTGGAACAAAAAGATTATGAAGGGGCAAGATTATCCACAGATAAAGCTCTAGAAGCAGGCGGAAAATCGAACGTTTTTGTCTATTTTTATTCTTTGTCTACAAAAGCGCAGATTTTGGAGGAAACCGGAAGGCTAAATGAAAGCCTCAATATCTATCGTCAAATGAATGATTTTATCACATCCTCGTCCATCATGGATGCGCTCGGATATAATTATTTCATTGGTATAACAGGCGTGTACCATAAACGCATGGACGAGGAAAATTCAAAAAAAGCTTTGGAAACAGTTGATAAAATTTTAAAAAGATGCAAAATGCCTACGGCTATGATTGAGCTTGGTTATGAATATCACCTTGCCGAAAAAGAATTTTTATTCGGAGACCCTAAAAAGGGTGTGGAAATAGTAGCGAAGATAGCACATGGCTATTTTTCGAAAAATTATAAGCAGCTTGACCGTCTGCTTTACGGTTTGCTTTCACAGAATCTGCTTCCTGAAGATCTTTGCAACAGTTTTATTGAAGAGATAGCGCTTGTCGGTATCAAAAACTCATCGCTTACCTCCCAGCTTTTCTATGCCCGTGTAATGTGGAAGAACGGCAGTGAAGAAGAGGCAAAGGCGATAGTCGAAAGCATCCTTTCATTTTCTCGTGAAAATAAAAATTATCTTCGCCTGATAGAAGCCGATTTGCTTAAAATCAGGATGCTGGCCGGCGATAATAAAGATCAGAAAAGAGTTATCGGCAATTTGCTAAAAGAAGCGGTTTACTACGCATGGGAAAACCGCATAATCCAGCCATTCTTTTTAGAAAAGGATGTCCTTTGCCCATTTCTCGAGCAACTTTTAAAATCAGATACCGAAAATCTCAATAGGGGAGAGCGGCAGTTTGTTTTTGACGTTATAAAGATTTGCTCGGGAAAAAATCAGTTAAATTCAAAGGAATTGTTGAGCGCGCGTGAGCTTGAAGTTTTAAGCGAACTTTCAAAAGGTCTTACGAACCCCGAAATTGCCTCTAACTTGTGTATATCCCTTGCTACCGTTAAAACGCATATCATGAATATTTACGGCAAGCTTGGTGTATCATCCCGAATTGCGGCAATTGATGAAGCAAAAAAGAACGGAATAATTTAGATATACAATTTTTCTGCTGTTCCTTCTATTCTTCTTGAAATTTAATCGAATAGCATAATGCATATTGCTGACATTAAGTAATATCTTAATTATAGCTAGCATAACAAATAAAGCGGAAATGTTTAATGTGTCTCCTCTTTAAAAAATTAAATTGCTATAGTAAATAGCGGAACAGGAATGATATTGTATGTCTGAGATTTATTTGGCAGGCGGTTGCTTTTGGGGAACAGAAAAATACATCGCGTCCATTCGCGGTGTTCTTTCAACCGAGGTTGGCTATGCCAATGGGAAAACCCAAGATCCAACCTATGAAGAAGTTTGCAGCAGCGATACCGGGCATGCGGAAACAGTGCGGGTTGTGTATGACCCGAACATATTGCCCCTTGAGTTTTTATTGGGATTGTATTATGAAGCGATAAATCCTACCTCAATAAACCGGCAGGGCGGAGACACCGGCACGCAGTACCGCACAGGTATATATTATATTGATGACGCTGACAAACCAATAATAGAACGTTCGGTTAAAAATTTGCAAAAGCGGCAGGATAAGCCCGTTGCCATAGAGGTAACCCCTCTGGAGAATTTTTACCCCGCGGAAGAATACCACCAAAAGTACCTCGATAAAAATCCGGGAGGCTACTGCCATATCGGAAGGGAAAAGTTTGAAAAAGCAAGAGCGGCTATAATCAATCCGGCGGATTATCATGCTGAAACCGGCGATAAGCTCCGTAATACTTTGTCAGACATTCAATTTGATGTAACACAAAACAGAGCAACAGAACCGCCTTTTCACAACGAATACTTCAACTCTTTTAAATCAGGCATATATGTTGATATTACAACGGGAGAACCGATGTTTGCTTCCACGGATAAATTTGAGTCCGGTTGCGGATGGCCAAGCTTTTCAAAACCGATCGACCCGAATGTTGTGAAAGAAACTGAGGATATAGCTCACGGAATGTTGCGCACAGAGGTGAAAAGCCGTGTTGGAAATGCCCATTTGGGGCATGTGTTTGAAGATGGCCCAAAGGAATCCGGCGGACTCAGATATTGCATAAACAGCGCTTCTTTGCGGTTTGTTCCAAAAGAAGAAATGGAGCATGAGGGGTATGACCACCTTTTGCATTTGGTAAAATAGAATTGTATAAAATTGTTTACTTCGGGCGCTTACTCGTGATATAATAAATTGATAAGATTATTGTTTCGGTTGGACGGCTTCGGTCGTTTTCAAGAATCAGCTTCTTGGGTGGGAAGCCTTTTTAGGCTTCCCACCTTGTTTTTTTATAGGAGGTTCGATATGGAAAAAGTATTACTTCAAATTGCGCTGATTTTGGTGGCTACAAAGGTTGGCGGCATTGCAGCCCGCAAATTTAAAATGCCCGAAGTCCTCGGCGCGCTGATCGCGGGTGTGCTTATCGGGCCGGTAGCATTTCATCTGGTGGCCTATGACAGCAATATAAAGCTGCTTGCCAACCTTGGCGTGATCATGCTGATGTTTTTGGCAGGGCTTGAAACAAACTTGACCGAGTTTAAAAAGGCGGGGCTTTCCGCATTTGTAATAGCAATAGCAGGCATTACTGTACCTTTGTTATTAGGCACACTGAGCGCTTACCTGTTTTTTCAGGATTTTTGGCAAAACATATTTATCGGCGTTATCTTAACTGCAACCAGCGTAAGTATCACGGTTGAAACGCTTGCTGAACTTGGCAAGCTGAACACGCGTGTTGGCATCAATATTCTCGGCGCCGCCGTAATAGACGATATACTCGGTCTTATTATTATCTCAGTTTTGCTTGCAGTATCGGGAAAAGGTGGAAACAGCGGGAGCGGTTCACTGGCTGTAATGATTACCGAGATTTTAGCCTTTTGCGTAATTTCGATTATAGCGATTCTGTTTTTGCCAAAGCTGCTCAATAAATTGCTCAAAGACATTCAGCCAAGCCGTACATTTCTAACGTTTTCAATAGCCGCTGCTATGCTTGCTGCATTTATCGCAGAAAGCGTGGGTATTGCTGCGATCACCGGCGCATATTTATGCGGTTTGCTGCTATCGCAGTTTGTCCACAAAGAAACACTGGAACGAGGCTTAAAATCCATATCATCAGGCTTTCTTGCTCCGATTTTCTTTGCAAGTGTAGGGATAGAAACAAACTTGGAAGGCTTTAGCCTAAATACAATGCTGATTGCGATTTGCATGCTCCTTGTTGCCGTGATTGGCAAGGTTATCGGCTGCGGAGGAGCGGCACGAATATTCAAAATGAGCAGAAGCGAATCCCTTCAGGTCGGCGTTGGCATGGTCTCACGCGGGGAAGTGGCTATTATAACCGCCAATATCGGCCTGCAGGCAGGCATTATTAACAATCAGGTTTTTCTGCCAACTATTCTTGTTGTAATACTCACAACCATCATTACGCCTGTATTATTAAAACTTTCGTTTTCACACAGATATGAAACACTTTTGCGTAAAGAGCAATAGTGAAATTGGGTATTCAAAAAAATTTCCGCCGCAAACGGTGCTTATATTAATTTCTGCTATGTTAACCGTTGCGCTACGCAATTTGAAATTGCGGCTAAGCCAATAAAAATACAAGCTTCGGTTCAACACCGAAGCCTGCAATTATGCTTTTGGAGGCATCTTAAATGGTTCAATTAGAAAAGAAAGATATGAAAAAAATAGCCGCGCTGTTTGACGGCTGGAACGAAACCCCCATATGGTCATGCCTGCAGGGTATTATGGGCAACGCATGGGCTGATCATATAGAAGACCCGAAATCAGCTCAAATTTTAACAGGGGACATCTGCTTTTTCGCAGGTGTTCCGAATATCGAGCCTGTAAAGAACCTGCCGGAATCATCACAATCTGTTTTGGCCATTCCGCAAAATGAAGGCTGGGCGGATTTGATTGAACAGGAATATAAAAATAAATGCCGCAGGCTCATGCGCTACGCCATAAAAAAAGAGCCGGATGTGTTCGACAAAGAAAAATTGAACTCATTTATTGAGCGCATACCAAAGGAATTTAAAATAGAGCGGATTGATGAAGCGCTATATAATAAGGGTAAAGCAGAAAAGTGGTCGTCGGATTTGTGCGCCCTGTTCCCAACCTATCAAGGCTTTGAAAAATACGGGCTTGGTTTTGCGGCGGTACATAACGGCGAGATCGTCAGCGGCGCGTCATCTTACACTGTTTATGATAAAGGCATAGAGATTGAAATTGATACGAAAAAGAAATACCGCAAAAAAGGGCTCGCGCTTGCCTGCGCTTCAATGCTGATTCTTGAATGTTTGGAGCGAGGGCTATACCCGAGCTGGGACGCGGCAAACACGCAGTCGGCAGCATTAGCGCAAAAGCTGGGCTATCATATTGACCATGAATATGTAGCGTATGAAATAAATTTCGGAACTACTTCTGCACGCGGCTGAACGGGGTTTCCATCAGCGTGATCGTGCCGGCTCTAGGGTCGAGCCGCACCTTGCAGCCAAACGGCAAAATTACTTTCGGATCAGTGTGACCAAAATCAGCGCCAAACGCAACCGGTATATCCTTTGCACCAAACTCAGTGCGGCAAATATCAAGAATTGTCTTTCTGAGTTCCTCTTTTTCGCCGAGTGTGTAATCCTTTGGGCGGGCGAAGATAATACCGTTTATTTTGTTCAAAGCACCCTGCACGCCATAGTTGCGGAGCATGTAACCGACCTGCATCGGGAGCGGTTTATCCTCAGAGGTTTCAAAAAACAGGATTTTGCCGTTCCAAAAATCATCATGAGGGTAAAACGCGGTTGATTTTAAAAACTCCAAAACCTCAATGCAGCCGCCCCAAAGCGTGCCTTCCACGGCAGCTTCGCCCTGCAAAAAGCTCAAGCCGTCACTTGGGTAAAACTCAGTGCATTCGCCGAGCGTTGCCTTGTCGTTCCAATCTTTATAGCCATTTGTCCACACCGGATACGGCTTGTACGCATAGGTTTCAAAATCGCATAATAAAAAGGTTTTAAGATGTTCCTCAAATTCTGCGGGTAGGTTTCTCATTTGAGCAAAACCCGCCATAACAGTAGGACCGTAAAACGTGACAAGCCCAAGCGTATTTATATAAGATAAAATAGTAGTGGCGTCTGAAAAGCCCATAATTAACTTCGGGTTGCCAAGAATAGTCTGCGCATCAAGATAGCGCAAAATCCTTACCGATTCATAGCCGCCGATGGAACAGATTATGCCGTCAATGTTATTGTCTGCAAAAGCACGGTTTATATCACTCGCACGCAGCTCCGGGTTCTGATAAAGCTCATCGGGTGACAGTCTTGCCGAAGGCATTTCTGTGATATTAAAACCAAGTTCGCGGAGATTTCGCAGACCAAGCTCGTATATATCAGGAAATAGAAAAGGCAGACCGCAAGACGGTGAAATAATGGCAATATTAGAGCCCTTTTTAAGTTGTTTTGGTTTAATCATTATGTTGTCTCCCGTTCATTCTTATGTTTCACATTATATCACAGATGGAAATGTTGCGCATTTCACGGTCTGAAAGGCTGGCATGTAATACTGCATGCCCTCCACGAAACTCAACTAATCTGGAGGGGTTTTGTGGTGTCAAACAGATAGGAATATCTCAGCCATAGGTTATTACTTTAATTATTTATATTACTATGATATACTAAAATAATAACAAACGATTTTAGATAGAAAAGAAGGAAACAATAGGATAATGGTATCTGCAATTGTTACAGATGTCTGGTCGATTATAACGATTTGCTTCACTATATTAATGGCAAAACGTCATATCAGCGAAAATAGGCAAAATGTAAATTATATAATTGCGTCATTGATTACAATTGCATTGTTGATTTTGGAATCAATAACGACTATCATGCTATATTCAACCGACAGCAATTTGGTTGTGCCTAACCGAATAGCAAACATATTGGGATTTTCGTTGAGCCCTATAGTTCCATATATCCTTTTCCGCTTTTGCTATGGTAAAAAAATAAAGACTTTTTATAAAAGATTGTTGGAATTTCCGTTATACATTAACGCCCTTATGAGCATTTTAAGCTATAAAACAGGGTGGATTTTCTTTGTTGATTCACATAACTATTATACTCGCGGCAGCTTACTGCCTGTGATGATTCTAATTTGTTTGATTTACTATGTATTTATGGTAAAAGCAGCTTACAAAAACATTTTAGAGCACGGTGAAAGAGATATTTTAGTATTTGCTTTAATTGCTATATTTCCATTAGCCGCTACAGTTTTTCAATGTATGTTTTTAGGATTAACAATAGTTTGGAACAGCGTTGCTTTATCTCTGCTGCTATATTATATCTTTTTGCGGGAGATGCAATTTACATACGATATGCAGACAGGTGTTAAAAACCGGGCAGTATTTGAAAATGAAATGGATAAAATTGAGCACAATAGAGATGTTGCTATTGTTATGTTTGATTTAAATTATTTAAAAGAAACCAATGATAAATACGGTCACAAAGCAGGCGATGAAATGATTATCAGCGCCGCTAAAATAATTAATGAATGTTTTAAGGGCATTGGCAAAACATATCGGATCGGCGGTGATGAGTTTTGTGTGCTTTGCGATGATCCACGACAAATGATTGTAAAATTTACATTATCCGGTTTGGATGACACCTTGAAAAAAATCAACCAAAACAGTGCACATAAAATTGAGCTTGCTTATGGATTTGCTGTTTATGACAGCAAAGGCGCTGACAACATATATTCCGCATTCATTAAAGCTGACGAGGCCATGTATAGACACAAAGCAAAGTTAAAAGGGATATATGGCAGAAGGTTAACAGATAAAGTGAAAACACAATTAAATGAAGAGTGCATTAAGTAAATATACAAAAAGCCCATGGAGCAAGATGATATCAAGCTTCATGGACGTTTTTATTGTTTGTATCACGAGGCTGAAAATCTTGGCTTCAGCCAAAACTTTTAATGTGAATCCGCTTTGTATCACCTTTTTTTGAAGAGCAGCCCCTCGTCTTTTAACTGCAGCGGCATGGTCGCTACGACGATGTGTTTGTATTTTAAAAGCTGGTGCTCAAGATAGTTGCCCGAACCGTTGTGGAGTATGCGCTGCCACCATTTTTCCACTTCAAACTGTGGTATGATGACCGTGATCATGTCGCCCTTCTTATAGTCGTATTCCTCAGATTCGATAAACTGCAGAAGCGGCTCAAACACCTTGCGGTAGGGTGAATATTGGATGTGGAGCGGTACGTTTGTGTGCAACTTGTCAAAACGCTCACGTATCTTACGTCCGTCCTCCTCATCGATTGAAACATTGAATCCCACTACATTGTCAGATATAGTCTCAGCGTAGCGAAGCGCTCGCACGCTTGCGCGGTTGATGCTTTCGACCGGAACTATGACACGGTTGCTGTATGGCTCATTTTCAATGCCCATGTGCTCAAGCTCGTCAGGCTCAATGCGAAGCTGGCTTGCGACCGCCGTATAGTGTCTTTTTACTTTGAGCATTAACATAACCAGCAAAGGGATAACAATTACGACAAGCCATGCGCCGTGGGTGAATTTAGTCACCGCGAGGATTATTACGACAGTAAATGTTACAAGTGCGCCCAAACCGTTAATGAATGCCTTGTGCAGCCAATGTCCCTCTCGGTGTGTTATCCAGCGTTTGAACATTCCAAACTGGGACAGCGTGAAAGAAATGAAAACACCCACCGCGTAAAGCGGGATGAGCGCGTTTGTCTCGCCCTGAAATACGACAATCAGCACAGCCGCTACCGCCGATAAAGCGATGATGCCGTTGGAAAAGCTCAGGCGATCTCCCCTCATACCAAGCTGGCGCGGTGAATAACCGTCTTTTGCAATAAGTGACGACAGCAGCGGGAAGTCGGAATATGAAGTGTTTGCCGCCATAACGAGAATGACGGCAGTCGTCAATTGTACAATATAGAACATCGGGCCGTGTCCGAATATTTCGGCCGCTATCTGTGACAGCACCGTTTTGTCTGTCGTTGGCACAACAGGATAGAAATTCGCAAGGATCGACGTGCCTCCGAAGAGCAGCAGAACAAAAAACGAGAGCAGAATGAGTACCCTTCTGGCGTTTTTAACCTGCGGCTCCTGAAAGTTGGGTATCGCATTACTGACAGCCTCAACACCGGTGAGTGCGGAGCAACCGTTGGCGAACGCGCTTAGAATAAGCAGTAGCGAAACGGTTCCTGTTGTGTCAAGCACCTTTTGCGGCAGCGGCGATGCATGGATAATGCCGGTAAAATGCCCGACTACGCCACAGATAATCATGATTATCATGGTCAAAATGAAGGTGTAGGTAGGAACGCTGAACAGCTTTGACGAATCTCTTATGCCGCGCAGATTGCCGAGCATGATGAGAAACAGAACAACAAGGCAGATAATTACCCTGAAAGGGTAAAGCGTGGGGAAGGCCGAGGTGATCGCCGCAGTGCCTGAGGAAATGCTGACCGCGACCGTAAGTATGTAGTCAACCGAGAGAGCGGCGCCGGCGGTCACACCCGCAATATGCCCGAGGTTGTCGGAAGCAACGATGTAGGCTCCGCCGCCGTTGGGGTAAGCGTGGAGCGTCTGCTGGTATGAAAAAGTCAAAATCACCAAAAGACCGATAATTGCCAGAGAAATGTACGTGAGCTGTGAAAATGCAAGTACGCCGATCGCGGGAATCAGTACAATCAGTACGTTTTCACTTGCGTATGCCACTGAAGAGATAGGATCACTTGCGAGTATCGGCAGCCCTAGAAGCACGCTGTATTTCTGTTCGTGAATCGCCTCGTTTTTTAAAGGCCGGCCTATTAAAACTTTCTTTATATTATCTAACATATAATTCCCCCATTCCACAAAATCCATATTCACGTATTATATCGCCGAAAGACGACTTTATAAAACTCCGCCAGCTTTATAGCACCGAATTCGCAAGAGTATCTGCAACGCCAAAATCAAATTGTGCCGCTCACGCGAAGCGAAGCTGGGTTATTCGCCATTTTTCTCACGGATAGACTTTTGAAACACATCTTATTATTTCATATAGATAAAATAAGGGATGTCCACAGTCAATAGATTATGCACTATTCAACAATTTGCGAAAAATATTTGTGCATTTTGCAAATAAAAAATGGCACGGAGGCATGCTCCTTGCCAAATGTTTTTTCAACTATCCAAATTTGCCGGTAATCATAGGCTTACAGCCTGTCTGAACTGTTTATCGTCTTGATGCTCACTGTGGCGCTTAAATACTGCATGTTGATCCGTGTAATATAGGTTGACTTAACTTGTAAAGTCCCTATCATGATTGTATATAATAATTACACAATTAAAGTAGAATGGTTTTGTTATCTTCCCCGTCAGGGCGGGGAAGATAACAAACTGAGCTAAAGCGGACTGGTTTTGTTAACTCCCCGCCTCGGCGGTAAGACAACATCCTGAAGGATTTGCGCGCGATCAAGTGTATTTATTACGTTCATATGTAATGAAGACAGCTAATGCCGTTATTCCTATAAGCGTATCGAGCACTATTGAAATGATCCTGTCAGTCATGAAAATTCCTCCTTGCGTGTGCGAGTGCCTTTACAGCAATTCCAATTAAGATAAGAAAATCTATTGAGTTTCAATCTTAACTGGAATTACTTAGTATGACTGCAATTATACCTTTTGGCAGCAGCAAAGTTAAATGCGCCTGCCGGTCATTCATGCACTTTAGCACATATTTCGCACGCCGGTTTTCACTGCTTGTATGCACCGTTTGTATTTTTTCGCGGCGCAGCTCCGTTTTTGAGCGGTAATCAGATACCGCGCTATTCACGCCGCTTATAGGGAGGACACATGTTTAAAGCACTTAAGACCAAACTCTCGCTCATTTATATCGGGCTTGTCGCATTGACGGCAGCGGTTGCCTGTTTTTCGGTGATAAGCCTTATCTCGCTGCAAAAATCGGTGGACGGGTTAATGACCGATAATTACAAAAGCATATCGGCTGCGCAAAACATGACTGACGCCCTGGAACAGCAGGACAACGCCGTGATTGACTATATCAGCTTCGACAGCATAAAGGGAGTGGACGACTTCTATTCAAGCGGGGCTAATTTCACCGGTTTTTACAATACTGCGGCGCGCAACGTTACCGAAAAGGGCGAGCAGTCTATAATCGATGCGATAGGCGGCGATTATACAAAGCTTGGCAAGCTCTTTTCTCAAATGCAGCTTGTTGCCGATAAAAAAGGCAAGTCGGCTGCGGAGCAGTTTTACAATTCAGATATGCAGCCTGTCCTCAATGACACGCGCCAAAGACTTTCGAGTCTCATATTGTTAAATCAGAAGGCTATGTTCAGCAGTAAGGACAGGGCTGCGGTGAGCGCGAAAACTTCAATATACACCCTGCTTCTCATCTCGCTTTTTGCGGTTGTGGGCGGATTATTTGTATCGCGCTATTTTGTAAATAAATTTATGCGCCCGCTCGGCATGCTGACCGACGGCATAAGCCGCGTGAAAGCGGGTGAACTCGGGCTTACGCTCGATATAAAAAGCGGCGATGAAATTGGGAAGCTTGCTCACGAGTTCAACGAGATGACAAAAAGGCTTTCAGCCTATGAGCAGAGCACTATGGGTTCGCTTATGAGCGAGCGAAACAAGGTTGTAGCGATTGTTATGAGCATCTCCGACCCCATCGTCGTGCTTGACGACAGTTACCGCATTATCCTAATAAACAGTGCCTGCGAAAAGCTCTTTGGCATTGATGAGGAAGTGGTGCGCGGTCACCATTTTCTTGAAGCAATACGGGACGGCGCGCTTTTCGACCTTATCTCACAAGGTGTTGAAAGGCAGAAGGTGCACACCGAAAATGTCATTCGGCTTGAGCAGGACGGCAAAATTTTTTATTTCAATGTGGCTGTCACACCGGTCAAGGGGCTGCAAGCCGACACGGCAGGTTATATCCTGCTTTTGCGGAACGTGACGCGCTTAAAGGAGCTTGACCGTCTGCACACCGATTTTTTTGCCGCAGTGTCGCACGAGATAAAAACACCGCTCACATCAATAATCATGGGAACAAGCTTGCTTTCCGGGGAAGGTATGGGTGCGTTAAGCGACGATCAGAGGGACATTGTTAAAACGATTTCGGATGACGGTGAAAGACTGTCTAATTTTGTTTCCGAACTTCTCGAAATTTCCAAAATCGAATCTGAAAATGCAGCCTATTCATTTACTCAATGTTCCGTTTTTGCCGTCACCGAAAACTCATGCAGATCTTTTACCGAGATGGCAGCGCGGCACGATGTGAAACTAGATAACACGGTCCCCCGGAATTTGCCGCTAGTGCGCGCGGATTTTGAAAAGGTGACCTGGGTGGTCAACAACCTCTTGAGCAACGCTTTAAAGTACACGCGGGCAGGCGACTCAATCAAAATCAGTGCGTTTTACGCCGACGGTTTTGTGCAGACCTTTGTCACTGATACCGGCGTGGGCATCCCCAAGGAATACCACGACCTGATTTTTGATAAGTTTGTTCAGGTTCCAAATCCCGAGCTTGAGATACGGGGAAGCGGCATCGGGCTTTCAGTGGCAAAGGAGGTCGTTACGGCGCACGGCGGCACAATCAGCGTCGAGAGCGAGCCGGGGCGCGGCAGCACCTTTTGTTTTACCCTGCCGGTTTTTGATGAATATAAACGGGAGGAAGAGGTTTCATCATGAATGTTCTTGTCGTTGACGATACAAAAAACATCCGCACTTTGCTGACGAAATGCCTAGAATTAGAGGGCTATACTGTCAAGACGGCGGAGGATGGACGCTTGGCGCTGAGTATGATTGAAAAGGAACGGTTTGATCTTGCGTTTCTCGATATTAAAATGCCGTTGTTGAGCGGTACAGAGGTGCTGCGGCGCATGCGTGAGATGGGTGTCAACACGCCTGTTATTATTATCACCGCTTATGCAACGGTCAAAAACGCGGTAGATTGCACTCAACTCGGCGCGGTTGCCTACCTGCAAAAGCCGTTCACCGCAGAGAAAATCAAAACTGTTTTAGACGAGCTTCTAAAAGAAAGCTCGTCCAATGGCAGTTCAACTTCGAACACATACGGCCTCGCTGACATCCTTGAAAATACCGGAACCTTAATATCCGGCGGCAACTATGTTGGGGCACTTTCGATTCTGAGGACTGCCGCCGCCGAAAATCCGTTTTCGCCGGAGCTTTTCGCGCTTTTGGCAGATGTGAGCGAAAAACTCGGTAAAGGCGAAGACGCACAAAAATACCGAAAGGTACGTGATGCACTTAACTAACCGATTTGAAGAGGAGAGCAATTCCAATTAAGATAGGAAAAAGGAATTTTCTTGTTCCCGCCTGCTTTTTTTAATTAAGGGAATATTTACCTTTGATATTTTGCTATAAAAGATGTAATATCTGTAGCACCACATAAAATGCGTTAAATATTACCTATCATTCTTTTTGAATATTCTCCTTTTGACATCTTGTTGCCGCCGGACTGCAAGAGGTCAAAAGGAGTTTTTTTGTTTTTCACTTATTCAAAATCGAAGATGGACTTGATGTGTAAATAGTTTTTAAGTGAAAAGAATAAATGCTATAAGATTTTGGAGGTATCAATGTGAAAAAACGGAGATTTTTTCCGCTGCAGTTTAAAATTCTGATGCTTTCGCTGTTTGTTGTCATCATTCCAATCACAACCTTAGGAATTATATCATTCAGGCAATCATCACAGGTCATGCAGCAAAAAATCAGCCTTTCCAATATGAACACAGTTGAACAGATCGGCAACAACATAGAGTTTATTGTTCAAAATGTTCAGGACATCTCTTTATATCTGATTCAGGATGAGGATCTGAAAAACTATTTTTATTTAAAGGGCAATGAACCTTCAAATATTATTTATCAGGATAAATTAAAAATTGAAAACGATTTGCTCGAGCTTATTTCGCCCAAGATTTTTATTGATTCCATCTATATCAAAGGAGTAAATAATCTTGATGTGAATACGACGGATACCCGCAATTTGATTAGTGCCCAAAAGATTGATCAGTCAGCCGCACTAAAAGGGAGCCCTATGTGGTATTCGGATACAATTTTTGATTATAACAACAGACCGTCGGACGTTTTTACCATGGTCAGATCAATTTATGACATGAGCAACATTACCAATAAATTGGCTGTAATAAAAATAAACATCAATGGTGACGCATTTTATGATATTTATAAGGACAAAGCGATTGTCGAGGGCGATGAGTTTTTTGTTCTGGATGCTCAGGATAACATTATATCGGCTACAAAAAAAAATAAAGTCGGAAGTGCATTCGCTTATTCCATGTTCAGCAAAAACCAGTTCACGTCAAATGAAGGGTATTTTCAAATCAATTCCAAGGGTCTTGTCTATCTGGTTACTTATTATAAGTTCGGGAACAACGGGTGGAAGATCATCAATATAGTTCCGCTCAGGCAGCTCCTGAAAGAAAATACAAAAGCTCAGGAAGAGCTTATTTTCATAATGGTTTTCTGCTTTGCAATCTGCGCGATAATTGTAACGGTTTTTTCAGGCAGAATACTTTTAAGGCTCAAAACATTGTCAAAATTGATGGGGAAAGTTGAGCATGAGGATTTTGACGTCTATGTCGAACCGAAAGGGAACGACGAGATTACCCGGTTGTATCACAGCTTTAACAAGATGTCCGGTAAATTAAAGGAACTGATTCAAAAGGTGTATTCCGTCCAGATTAAACAAAAAGAAGCTGAATTGATGGCATTGCAGGCGCAAATCAATCCACACTTTTTGTATAATACGCTGGACAATATCTATTGGATGGGGAGGATGGAAAAAGCTTTCGAAACCAGCAAAATGGTCGAGGCGCTGTCAAAATTATTCCGGCAGAGTTTAAATAGCGGCGATGAAATTATAGCAGTTAAAGATGAAGTCGACCATATCAGAAATTATATAATTATTCAACAGATCAGATACAGCGATAAAATTACGTTTCAATTAAATGTTGATGAGGAAACACTGAATTGCCTTACAACCAAATTTGTATTGCAGCCTTTGATTGAAAATGCGATTGTTCATGGGTGCAAAGATTTGGATAAAGGAGGAGAAATCAACATCACCATTTCAAAAAATAACGAAAGACTGATTTTTATGGTAGAAGACAACGGCAGAGGAATTGATCCGGAGGAAATCAGCAAGCTTTTAAACGAACCTGAGGGTAAGCGTGGAATAGCAATCAAAAATGTCAATGACCGCATACAATTATATTTCGGCGAGGAATACGGGCTAACATTTTTAAACAGGGAAAATGGTACAGCGGTAATCGTTACCCAGCCTTTAACAGAGGAGGTCAAACATGATTAAGATAATGATAATCGATGATGAAGTTATGATCCGCACCGGCATCAGAACCTCCATAGACTGGGAATCATACGGCATGACGGTTGTGGGTGAAGCTTCAAATGGTGAAGAAGGTCTTCAAAAAGCGCTGGAGTTTAAACCGGACATATCTATTATCGATGTCAGAATGCCCCTCATGGACGGATTGGCGTTCACGAAAAGCGTAAAAGAAAAAATGCCCGGCATGAGGATCATTATTGTCAGCGGGTATGATGATTTTGCATATGCCAAGGAAGCATTGCATCTCGGCGTAAATGATTACCTGTTAAAACCGATCGGTGCGGATGAACTGATTAGTGTTATGCAAAAGCTGCGCAAAGAAATATTGGATGAACGCGACGAAATGGATAAGGAAAAAACCTTGAAAAGTATTGTTTCCGAAAATCTGCTGTTCCTCCAATCGCGCCTAATTAACGCAATCATCAAAAAAGAATATACCGATGAATCTTTTATTTTTGAAAAAACAAAAGAATTGCAGATGAATTTGCCCGCCCATCTACTTGAAGTGATTATCATCGATATTGACGATTTTTATCTGATTACCGAAAATTTATCCGATCTGGAAAAAGAAAACCTGAAGGTATCGGTAAAGTTGATCGTCGATGAAATTTTAAAACCTTTGTCAAACAGCGGTGTATATTTCAGCGAGTTTGATTATCTTATATCGGTCATAAGTGTAAAAAAATCAAATGAAAATGAAATCCGTAGCCTATATTCAAAGATAAAAAACAGCGTGAGAAGCAGCTTGAACCTGACGGTTACAATAGGGGTGAGCAACCCCTGCACAGGTGTCTTAGCTATCCCGGGTGCCTATAATGAAGCATTGACCGCTTTAAGAAGCAAAGTTTTTAAAGGCAAAAACAGAATTATTTTTGTTAATGAAGTGGATAGAAGGCAAAATTCTTTTCCGGCTATTTACCCATCGGATGATGAAAAAGAGATTATCGATTCCTTAAAGACAATGAAAACCGAAAGCATCAACAGTGCTATTGAAAAGTTTTGCGCTAACCTTGCGGCTTCCGTGCCGGATGAAAAGGAAGTCAAGGATATCTGCCTGAGGTTGATTATCATTTCGATAAGCTACCTGGAACTGATCGGAGTAGATCTTCGAAACCATGACAGCAAAGATTTTGATCCCTACAGGGAGATCGAAAAATATGAGACAATCGAAGATATTGAGGTTTGGCTAAAAAAGATCTTCCAAAATTTTCTTGAAGCAATGCAAAACAGCAAAAATGAAAAATTTAGGGGAATAGCAAAAATAGCCGTTCAATTCATCAATGAAAATTATTATAAAGATCTGGATGTACTGCAAATGGCGGCAGTCACCTGCGTTACCCCCAACTATTTCAGCAGGGTTTTTAAAAGGGAGACGGGCAAAAGCTTTACCGAATGTCTCAATACGGTTCGGATCGAGATGGCAAAACGATACTTAAGAGATGCGAAACTGCGTGTTTATGAGGTTGCGGACAAGGTTGGATATAATGATTATAAAATATTCAATTTTAACTTCAAAAAGTATGCCGGATGTACCCCAAAGGAATACCGCGATAACACATGACATATTTTACGATAATATTATAGCAAACCGCACTGGTTTTGTGTATTTAGTAAAATATATAATAGATATAGAACTTGAGGCGCCGATAGTTCTACCGAAAACATGTTTTATAAAGAAGCGGAAACAAATATTGGGAGGTATAGTTTGTGAGAAAATCCTCATTAAGAATCGGTTCACTTCTACTTGCAGCGGCAATGGTTTTTTCATTATCAGCCTGTAACACGAATAGTTCTTCCTCGTCAGATACGAAAAGTTCAGATAGCAAAATAACTTTATCAATCATGGATATGTACCCTACCGGAGCAACTGACGGCAACAGTATTGCATTCAACAAAGCTTTGGATGCGTTCAAAAAAGCAAATCCTGATATTACCATAAATAATGAAGCGTTAAGCAGCAACACCTATGAAACCAAAATTGCGGCACTTGCGGCAGGCAACCAACTGCCGGATATCTTCACCTTCAAAGGCTCGATGCTTGATATGTTTATCAGCAACAATCTTGTTCAGCCGGTTGATGATGTTCTTAGCAAAGATACCGCTTGGAAAGACGGGTTTTATCCCGGCATTTTCAACGATTTCCAAAAAGACGGCAAGAACTACGGCGTTCCCTTCCAGAAGCTCGATACACATATAATCTTTTACAACCAGAAGATATTCAGCGACGCGGGAATCACATCCTTCCCGACTACATGGACAGGGTTTGAGGATGCGGTCAAAAAGATCAAAGCAAAAGGCATTACTCCTATTTCACTTGGCAACAAGGATAACTGGGTTGCAGAATCCTGCATGCTGAGCACTTTGGGAGATCATTTCACAGGAGCCAGCTGGTTCGACAGCATCAAGAACAAGGGCGGAGCCAAATTCACCGATCCTGAATTTGTTCAGGCGCTGACGGCAATGCAGGATCTTGCCAAAATCGGTGCGTTCAATACCGATATGAACTCAATTGACAACATGCAGCAGAAGACAAACTACTATAACGGTAAAGCCGCCATGTTTATGGAAGGCAACTGGGCTATAAGCAGTGTTATCAATGATGCACCAAAGGAAATTACCGATAACACAAACCTTGCTATTCTTCCGGCGGTTGACGGCGGCAAAGGCAATGCGCTTGACAACTCCGCAGGCGCGGCATGGGCATACAATGTAAACGCAAACGTGACCGGTGCGAAAAGAGATGCGGCTTTCAAGCTCATCAAAGCCGTTACAGATGCCGATTATGCTACAATCGCGGTTGAGAACAGCGCTTTCCCGGCAAGCAAGCCCGGCAATGTCGATAACAGCAAATTGTCGCCGCTTGTCACGAAATATCTGACACTCTCCGCAACACTTACCCCTGTGCCAATCTATGATTCACAGCTTCCCGCAGACCTGATTAAAGTTATGAATACAGGCATTCAGGATTTGCTTATAAGCAATACTACTCCGCAGGCACTGGCACAAAAGATTCAGGCGGCCTACGAGGCAGAAAAATAATAAAGAACCCTTAGAAATATTTTCCCGGGGGGTATATACCCCCCGGGAAATAAATAAGGAGAGCGTCATGATTACCAAAACGCTGCAACCCAAACGCGGCATGATTGCCGCGTTACTTTTACCCGGTCTGCTTATATATGGATTTGTCGTTATTTTGCCACTTTTTACTTCTCTGTATTACAGCCTGTTCAATTACAGCGGCGGTTCAATGATGAAATTTATCGGCTTTCAGAATTATGCGCAGTTAATAAAGGATATGGATTTTTGGAACGCCTTTAAAAATAATTTAATTATCATAGTATTATGTTTGGTTGGTCAGATTGGGATTGCCATGATTATAACAGCTTTTATGACATCAAAGCTGTTAAGATTTAAAACCTTTCACAGAAATGTAATATTCCTTCCGGTTGTAATTTCGGCAGTAGTTGTCGGCTTCCTCTGGACAATTATCTATAACAAGGATTATGGATTTCTAAACGTAATAATGAAAAGCATAGGGCTCGGTTCTCTGATTCAGCCATGGCTTGATGATCCTAAAATCGTAATGGGCTCTGTCAGCATCCCCATCATATGGCAGTATATAGGGTTTTATCTGGTCATATTTCTTTCTGCTTTTCAGAGTATATCCCCGGACATTTTTGAAAGCGCGGAAATTGACGGAGCAACCGGAATTAAAAGGGCTTGGTACATCACGATACCGCTATTGAAAGATACGATGAAGATTGCCATAATGCTTTGCATAGCGGGTAACATGAAGATTTTCGATCAGATTTTCGTAATGACCGGCGGCGGCCCCGGCAGCAGTTCAACGGTGCTGGCGCAGTATGCTTATCAAAACTCGTTTATCATGTTTAAGCTCGGATATGGCAGTGCAATTTCAATCGGCATCCTGATTCTGAGCATAACAATTATTCTCATCAGCCGGATAATTGGGGGAGGGAATAAAGATGCTGCGTAAAATTGCACAGAACATATTGAAAATCTTCATCAATGTGATTGTCCTTATTTTCTCGATTTCCTGTATATTCCCGTTGGTGTGGATGCTGTATTCATCTTTCAAAACCAGCAAGGAATTCAACCTTAATATCATATCATTGCCGAATCATATACAGTTTCAAAACTATATATTGGCTATCAAGAACGGGAACTTGATTGTGCCTTTTTTCAACAGCCTGTTCATCAGTATAATTTCTGTTTCACTTGTGATTGTGCTGGGATTTGTTATAGCGTTCTGCATCGCAAGATATAAATTCAAGTTCAAAGGTCTTATTTATGTTCTGCTGATGTTCGGAATGTTGGTTCCAATCCACAGCCTGCTGGTGCCTTTGTTTATTCAGTTCAAAATGATCTCATTGAATAACCAGCATTTCACATTAATTCTGCCATATGTGGCGTTTGGCCTGCCCATGGCAGTGTTCCTGTTTGAAAGCTTTCTTAAATCGACGCCGATCGAAATCGAAGAGGCGGCCTTTATCGATGGAAGCAGTACGCTAACCGTAATATTCAGAATAGTCATGCCGATATGCCGTCCGGTTATTGCGACGGTATTGATTCTGACTTTTTTGAACACATGGAACGAGTTTCCGTTTGCACTGGTGCTGCTGACAAACCCGAAATTGATGACTATTCCCGTAGCGCTTACAAACTTTAACGGGCAGTATACGGTGAATTATCCGCAGCTTCTGTCGGCGATGGTGGTAGCGGTTCTGCCGGTTGTTCTTGTTTATCTGGCTTTTTCAAAGAGTATCATACAGGGTATGACGGCAGGTTCGGTAAAAGGCTAATTCCAAATAAGAAGTATAACGAAAAAATCTTCATGAAAGTCGTAGATCAGTGTCTTTCACTCGTTTTTATCTATACTTCTAATTGAAATACGTATCAAATAAAATATTATGGAATAGGGTGCATAAATTGGAAAGAGGTATCTATTTTGACGGCTGGTATAAGGACAACCATTGTTACCACCCCAGCTTGCCAATCAGAAATATCCGCATGATTGAGGATTTGGAAAAATACCGCGGAACATTGCTTGTATGGTCTGCTTTGGGCGGCGGTTCCATCTCCCTTTCCTATCTGGAAAATGAGGCGTTCGGTAAGGTTGACCCGAGGCTCCGGTTTTACGGATTCATGAATGATTCCGAGTATATTGCGGAATGCAATAAAAGGGGCATTAAGGTTTTCGGAATAGTTTTTGAGGTTCAAGGATGGGAGTTCCCGGTCGTTTTGAGCGAGGATCAGAAGGAATTTGTTGATTTCAATATTATCAAAGGTGATAAACCGCACGACTGGTACGGCCTGCGTGAATTTACCGGCGATAAATACCCGGATGTTTTTGAAAAGAAATTCAGGGATTATTTCCCTGAAGGTTTATATAACAGTGACGGCGAAGAAGTAACAGACATATGGGATGAATGCTGCTCAAGAGATTTTAACGGCAAACCGACTCACTCAGAATGGGTGGAAGTAAAAGGACATGAGCATCAGGCTTATCAGATGTGCAGAAACAACCCCGTCTGGCGGGCATATATGAAAAAGATCATAAAAATCCAGATCGACGCGGGCGTTGCGGGGGTTCAACTGGATGAATGTGAGCTTCCGATGACGTCAATCAGATACGGCGGATGCTTTTGCAAGGACTGCATGAAGCAGTTTAATGAATATCTCAAGGAATTGAAATCAAAAGGCGAGCTGCCCGCTGAGCTTTCCGGTGTAGATCTGGATACCTTTAACTACGGCGACTATCTGCGCGCGACAAAACTGCCTTATCCGGGGAATCTTAATGATTTGCCCCTTTATAAGTATTACTGGGATTATCAGCTTAGGGCGGTTAAAAAGCATTTCAACGAGCTTGCCGATTTCATCAGGGAATACGGCAGGGAAAAGGGCAGAAAAGTGCTTGTTTCGGGCAACTTCTTTAATATCATGCCGGTGTATTATCCGCTTGAGGCAAATGTAGACGTTATTATCACCGAAATGAAACAAACCCTTTTCAATCAAACCAACTGGTTTAGGTATGTGGCGGGCTTTGCAGGGGATAAGCCTGTGATTGTTGCTGAAAATCCATATGGAAGCGTTGTTATTGACCTTGTGGAAAAGCTGAACAAGGGCAAGGGTTATGACCTTTATAGGCTTCTGCTAATTGAGGCTTCCGCCTACGGCTGCAATATGTCGGTGCCTTACGGGGCATGGATGGGCAATACCGTCAAGGATGCATTCTGGCCGCCTCGTGATGTAACGACACAGGTACAGGACTTCCTTGCGGACAATGAAAGGCTTTATTCCACGCATTCAGGCGCGAATGTGCTTGTGTTATACAGTTTCCCCAGCTATTACTGGAAAGAAGCGGTAGCGGGATATTCCAGCAGCGTTTTGGACAGCTCAGAAGGAGTTCTCTCCTACAGTGTGGCGGATGAAAATGATCCGAACAGCGTTCGCCTTCTGTTCTGGGAAGTAACAAAATACCTTTCTGACAAACAAATCGGTTATGATGTCAAATTCCTTGCAGACGGAGATTTAAGGGAAGACACCTTTAGCCCGGCAGATATTAATCAGTACGATCTTGTGGTGCTGCCCGACTGCGATTATTTGACCGCTAATCAGGCGGATGTAATCGAACAGTTCCGTAAAAACGGCAAAAAGGTTCTAATGTTCGGTCAGGCTGCAAAAAATCTGCCCGGCTGGTTCGAAAACATTAAGAACGCCGACGGCGCGTATTACTGCCGGAATGTCGACGATAAATCCATTGCGCTCAAGGGGCTTTCAGACTCCTTTGAAGAAGCCTATAAAGGCATGTGGAAAATTTCAGTTGACAATGATGCTGTCGGAATACAAACCCATGAAATGGATAACGGTCTTGCTGTGCATATTGTTAATTCAGATTATTCTGAACGCAATGATGCGATTATGCCGATAGCAAAGCTGAATCTGAAGGTTAGTATGTCAGGCGCGGTTTATAAATCTATCAAAACCCATACGATTGATGGTAGACAGATAGAGTATACCGCTCAAGTTAATGACGATATTATGAATATCACCCTTTATGACCTGCCTGTTTATACCGTTGTGGAACTCATTAAATAACGAAAGTGGGGAAAATCTCTATGGTAAGCAAACAGCAATATGAAAACGCAGTGGAAAAATCATTGGAATATTTTAATAAGGCGTCAATAGCGCTGACCGAAGCCGAAAAGCAAAATGTCGAGATAGCGGATTTCGGATTGAATGATCTGGATAACACGGGACTGCAATTGATCACTTATATAAACACAGAGCGGGTTTGTGCAAAGGAACTGGTACTTTTCCCGCACCAGACCTGCCCCGAACACATACATCCGAACAGAACAGGTTCTTTGGGTAAAGAAGAGACGTTCAGATGCAGATTCGGTAAGGTTCATCTCTATGTTGAAGGGGAGAAAGCAGCGAATCCGGTCTGCAAAGTCCCTGCGGGGAGCGAACCGTATTACACCGTGTTCCATGAAATCACACTCAATCCGGGTGAGCAATATACGCTGGTTCCCAATACTCTGCATTGGTTTCAGGCAGGGGATGAAGGGGCTGTTGTCTCTGAGTTTTCGTCAAATTCAGACGATTCACTCGATGTTTTTACTGATGTAAGAATCGTAAGAGCGCCCATGGTTGATGAATAATCAATATGTTTAAACCGTTTGATGAGTTTGCGTGCAAACCCTTTGTTTGAACGCAGTTATGGCGTTGCTATTGCAGTTCAAAAAAACGGGAAAACGGAAGATTAACGGATGTAATCCTCTTTGATTTTATAATTACGATAAGACGTTAGAGGTTAATCTGAAAAAATAAAAGTGGGTGAAACAATGGATAAGAAAATGAAAGTCGGGCTTTTAAAGGAAACCGAAAATATAATTATTGAGGAAAGGGAAATTCCCCAAATCAAGAAGAATGAGATCCTTGTAAAAGTCAAACATGTCGGGATATGCGGTTCGGATTTACATTATTACGAGTACGGCAGAATCGGGGATTTTGTTGTCGAGAAACCGATTGTTCTAGGTCACGAGAGCGCCGGTGAAGTGACGGCTGTGGGCGAAGAGGTAACCAATTTCAAAATCGGTGATTTGGTAACGCTCGAACCCGGCTATACCTGCGGAAAGTGTGAATATTGCAAATCGGGCAGATACAATCTTTGCCCTGACGTCGTATTTATGGCAACACCGCCATATGACGGAGCGTTTGCCGAATACGTTGCTTATCCGGCTGATATGGCGTTTAAACTGCCGGACGGAATGGGCACAATGGCGGGCGCGCTGATCGAGCCGCTTGCCGTCGGTATCTACGCAGCACAGCAGGGCAATGCGGGCTTGGGGCAATCGGCGGTTATTTTAGGCTCAGGCTGTATCGGTCTTGTGACACTGATGTCGTTAAAGGCAATGGGCGTAACAAAGCTGTATGTGGTTGACGTTATAAAGAAGCGCCTTGATAAGGCGGCGGAGCTTGGCGCAACGGAAGTTATTAATGCAGCCTCACAGGATACGGTAAAGACTATTATGGCGCTTACCGGCAACAAGGGCGTGGATATGGTTTTCGAAACAGCCGGCAACAAATTCACCACATTGCAGACTGCGGAGCTTGTAAAGCGCGGTGGAACGGTTGTTTTGGTCGGCATGGCGCCTGAATCAAAGCTGACCTATGATATCGGAAAGCTGATGGGTAAAGAGGCAACCATAAAAACAGTATTCAGATACCGTAATATCTATCCGATAGCAATTGAGGCGATTGAGAGCGGATTGATTCCTATTGAAAAAATCGTAACGGATATATTTAGTTTTGATGATGTTGCAAAGGCGATGGAATACTCAGTCAAGAATAAAGCGGATATCGTAAAGGCAGTCATTGAATTCAAATAACGGGATAAGGCAAAATTTTTACCTGTTGCAAGCATAAAAAGGTTGGGTGAAAACAATGGCATATTTAATCGGGATCGGATGGCGTCAGCTGTTCACTGCTCGATTGCATGGAAGTAACCCTTGAAGTGAGGGCTTTATAAGATAAATCTTTAAAGCGCACAGCAAAATGAAGTAGTCTATTATAATTTGAATAGGCATAGTTTGGTTATCTCCCCCGCCGAAGGCGGGGGAGATAACCTGTTTTTATTATAAACTGCAACAGTTCAGGTTTACGGCTGGATATTCGTTTAAGCGTGATAGGTGTTTCTTATTTTCATAAGTTTCTCAAAATCCGGCCGGCCGGCCCGTTTTATAAGGTAGGCGGACTTTTGTGCATCTTCTATGCGGTTCTGGTTCAGCGCCTTAATCATGGTCGCTTCGTTATGAATCCCGATGCCGTGACCGTAGAAAGTGTCGCTGCCCAGCATAATGACATTTTCACCCTGCCATTCAGGTGTCTCGGGATTAACATCAGGATTTTTGAAATATCTCCGATCACCCGGCAAAAAACCGCTGGTGGTTGCCATCAGTCCAACACTTTTTAATAACGGATCAATATGGTGCCAGTTCATTAACTGAATATCAGAAAACACTTTGTCAAAAAGCGCGTCCGGGAAAACGGCGAGAACTGCTCTGTAGTAAACGATCAGAATAGCTGTCGCACACTCTGTGGCATATTTCGGTCCGGATTGAAATATATCCCGAATCGCGGCACTGGCACTGACACCGTTTTTCAGTTCGAAACCGCCTTCCGCGGTTCGGTTCCAGTAGTCGGAATTACATTTGGATTTTCGGAAAATTGCAAATTCCATACCGCTGTGGTCAAGCGCTATGGCGGCATTTACCGTCGCTTTACGCAGTTCAAGTTCGAATTTGAGCTCATCTTCCGAATTATATTCATAGTTTTCCGTACTTTCCGACATTGTTTGAATAATCAGCCATTCTATACTGTTATGAGGATAATCATTTTCAAAGTTTTGCGGTTCGGCTGGAGTTCCTGCAATTTTAATCATTGCGCGCCCCCCAACTTGCTTAAAGCAATTTGAAGCTGCTTATCAATAGGATGTTTCATCCATTTGCGCCACTGTTCCCTGTTGCTTACATGCAGGCGGTGTGAATATTTTGCGAGGATAGCCTTATCACTGCTATTCATAAGGCGATATGATTCAAGACGGCTGTAATCGTCTTCTGTAATCGGCTCTGAGGCGAGTTGCTTCTGAGGTGAGGTTTTTTTACAAAGATACTTTGCCTCTAAATTCACACTGCACAGAATAGGGTCGCATGTTTGATGAAAACTTTCTTCCGTAAAATATAGATACGGACGGTTTTCCCTGAACCATGAATTGTGCGACGTATGCCGCTGTCGCTTTTGAGCACCGTCTTCATTTTCATCGTCGTATGTATGCTTTAACAGTTGATTCGCAAGTTTTACGTCTTGCTTGTAACGAGAGCCGAGATGGTTAGCAATCAAATTCAAAATTTTCGGGTCGCAGGATCCGAAAAGAGCCCATACCAAATCATGAATATAGTACCCTTCTCGGTTCCGCAGAAATATCATGTGTACAATTTTCGGCAGGATGGCAGTGTCATGGTAGGTTCGTATCAGCACTAATGCCGCGGCGTCCATGATCTGATCGAACTCGTTATTGAGGCCGTCGTCTTCGTAACCGGTTAACAGTATCCATTTCAACACGGTGTGGGTTTCATCAGTGTTTTCGGGCGGATTATTTTTGGCTCCAAAGTGTAATCCTGTGCCTGAAACAATTTTCATACAGAAGTCCAAGGCGGCTTTGCTGCGCGGGCTGAGATCATCAAGCAGGTTTAAATCCACAATTTCAGGCAAAAGAATATACAGAGTAGAAAAACGCAGTTTGTAGGTGTTGATAAGTGAAACGGCTTTTTCTCTATTCGTTTTGGCTGCATCTCGAAAATTGGATTTTAGTGCTTCAATGCCGGATTGACTACGAATTTTCTCCAAAGTTCCGATTGCGCCGACAGCATGATTTTGAAAGTGCATGTAAAGCTCCTTCCTTTATGTATAAAAAGCGGATATATATTTAAATATCCGGCCACTCAGGTGGTTTCGCCCATTGCAAAGCTTTGCTGAAGGTTTGCATTATTTTTAGAGTGGCACCTTCTATCATATTAATATCCGAGTGATTTTGCTTCACCTGAGAATTAACTTGTAAGTAATCCCATTATCAAAGTGGCGGTATATGGAAAAGTTCAAAAATCTATTGACATGGAGTGCACTTCAAGTGTTAAATTTAAAATAGTATATATAACACAATAAGTTTTTGGTATACCTATCGATATCACAAGACCATTGTGTTATATATTGCACTTGTGCGTTCGCGAAGCGAAAAATCGCACGTGCTGTGGCGTTTAGCCCGTCTCTATATACAACTGTTCATATACTAATTATTTATTCAGTTGTATATAGAAAGAATAAGATCAGCGGTCAGTGAAAAATTAAGAAAACAGGAGGTAACTATGAAAGTTTTATTGGTGAATGGAAGCCCGGATGAAAAAGGGTGTACGTATACGGCATTGGCAGAAGTGGTGAAAACACTTAATACAGAAGGAATTGAAACCGAATATTTTCAAATCGGTACTAAACCGTTAGCCGGATGCATTGATTGCGGAACCTGTAGAAAAACCGGGCACTGTGTGTTTCATGACAAAGTCAATGATTTTCTTGAAATCGCGGGGGGCTTTGATGGTTTTGTATTCGGATCACCTGTGCATTATGCGTCTGCCGGAGGTGCCATCACTTCATTTTTAGACCGTGTTTTCTATACCGATTTATGCTCCGGAAAACATTCTTTTTACCTGAAACCGGCAGCCGCTGTTGTTTCTGCAAGAAGGGCGGGAACGACTGCGACACTTGACCAGCTTAATAAATATTTCACCATATCAGAAATGCCTGTTATCTCATCAAGGTACTGGAACATGGTTCACGGCAACACGCCGGAGGACGTAAAAAAAGATTTAGAGGGATTGCAGGTTATGCGTACTTTAGGAAGAAATATGGCATGGTTTTTAAAGTGCAAAGAAGCCGGCATCAAGGCTGGGATTCCGTTCCCTGAGCATGAAGAAAACACATTTACCAACTTTATTCGATAAAGTAAGAATTGTGAATGATTAGCAATTTCAGGAAAGAGTCTCAAATCATAATCAAACGATTTGAGACTCTTTATCAACGGATTTAGGTAAAAACAGTGTAATTACTGAGGCGTTATGATATAATTAACATGTTTTGAACTGACAGAATGTGATTGGTAGGTAATTGCATTGAAACGGCAAATGATTTTGATGACATAGCAGAAGCAGAGTATTTAATACTAATCTTCGAATTCAGTAATTTCGGAGATTATTAAATACTCTGCTTTTTTATGGTTAAATCAAGTTTGTGGTATGACTATAATGAGGGGCTGTTCTATGAATTCCTGATCGTTCATATAACGGCGATTCTATTATTACTGCGGAAATCAGTTTGATTTAGTAATCAGTGTAAGGGGTGTTTTTGTGAACAACATAATCTATACAAGAGCAATTTGGCTTCTATTCAATAAAAGCTGCCGAAGGCAAATCGCAATTAAATTTGATACATACTTTGCAAAAGAAGTCATGAAGCGCGCTAAACCTAATTATTTCAAAATGATACGCAGGGCACCGGCGGTTGGCAAGCATAATCCGATGTTGATCAACATCATGGTTACCGCATTCGTAGCATCCATCTACAAAGCGGGTGAGGGAAAAATAGCGCCCGAACAGATGGGCACGATTATGACGAGTAGCATGGAGTCGGTTTCTTTGTTCCGCAAATTTTTTGAAATGAATGATTATTTCAGTAAAGGCTGGCAGGATAAACGCAATGAACAGGCGCTTCGCTCACAACAAAGAGAGTACCAGGCCGACTTCGTTTCTGAATTCATTTATGGGAAAACTGTTGATGAGTACGGCCTCAAAAATTATGAATGCGGTATCTATAAACTGCTAAAACGGGAAGACTGCGTTGAACTGGCCCCTCAGATGTGCAAATTTGACCACGTCATGGCAAAATATATGAATGCAAATCTCAAACTTACCAAGACTCTGGCAACGGGTGGGGATTTCTGCGATTTCTGGTATACCAAAAGGCAATGATCAATATACAAGGCTATGGCAATTGCATAACAAAACCTCCTGTTGTAGAATAATTACAACAGGAGGTTTTGTTATGCAAAAAGGGAACCAAGAAGCGAGTTGAAGAAATCTTCGCTAAATATTTGAGAATACTTGCTGCGGATTGATATGTAGAAGATCTTCTTTTGTCCATGTAAAAACCGAGAACTGGCGTTTTGCTGATAATTTAGGCATTTTACCTTTCATTCCGCAATAGGTAAAGGAAAACAGCATTGCCAGCCTAAAAGTAATGGAAAGTTTATTTTTGCCATCTTCTATTTTGAGCCCTGCGGATCTTAAATTGGCTTTTTGAATGTTGCTTAGAATCCAAGTGTTGGCTTCAAATATTGCGCCATCCGGGCAGATTTCCGAAGCCAGCATTACCGCGGGGGGAATGAGTTTCCGTATTTCTAATGCTATTTCCGCTTTTATATGTTTTTTATTACGTTTTTTGATGGAATAAAGCATTGAAAAGTATCCGATGGGGAGCATTCCGATTTCGAAAATGTTCTTATGGGAATGGATAAGAATGAATAGCTGATTCAGTTTATAACAGCAAAGGCGTTCAAATAGTTTTTCATTAACGATTGCTAGGGTAAGAATGATAATTAGTTTGACAAGTATGTCAATTGCTACAGGCACTAGTTGAACGTGTACAAAAAAGAGAAGGAATATAATCAAACCAATAAAAACCGTGTTGGCAACAGCATTATATTTTCTGCTGCTAAACAACAATTTGCGCTTATTATCCATATTATCTGTTTCCATTTCAATTAGTTTTATTTTTATTTATTTACAATTTTGACTATATTAATATTATACCATTTTTGATATAAAAAGTAGTAACTAATCATGTATTCGATTAAATTTGTCAAATTTAATGCTACACTACTATATAATAACAAGTTTAGAGCCAAATCATATTTAAATGTCAAATTATTATGTTATAATAATATAAAAATGAGGTATGAGCTTTCCATTATAATAGACATTTATATAGATATGAGGGTTGTTACATGCTAAATGTTGTTTTTTGTGATGATGACTATGAATTTTTAGCTAGAATTTTAGCTGAAACAAAAACAATTTTTAAGAACCAAAGGATACCCGCCTGTTTATATACATTAACTGACGGAAATAAGTTGATTGAAAATCTAAAGACGTATAATCCTTACTATGATATTGTTTTTCTGGATATAGACATGCCTTTAATTAACGGCAAAGAAGTCGCAAGAAAAATGCGCTTGTTGGACAAAAAATTTAAACTTGTTTTTGTTACATCCTACGAGAAAGAAGCAATAAATACCTTCGAATATGAAGTAATCGGTTTTCTTCCTAAAAACCAAATTAAAGAAAAACTGCCGGAGATAATAAAACGCGTGGTTGACGCAATAAACCTTGAAAGTCTTAAAATTCAGTTATTTAATGTGGATTGCAGTGAGGGCATAAAGAGCGTTAAAATACCGCTGGATGATATTATGTACTTTGAATGCGTCAATAAAAAAGTTTTTTTATACACAAGAAGAGAAGTGTTTGCGCTTCATCGGTATAAGTTTTCAGAAATCATACAGAAATATACGGAGTATAATTTTGTGGACATTCATCGAACCTGTATTGTAAATATTAAATACATATTTTCTGTAGATGAATTAGAAATTGTCTTGGATAATGGGGTACGCCTCCCGCTCAGCCGTCGAAAAAGGGGACAGGTTATTGACAGCTTTATCCAAATTGTCAATGAGGGGATATCTCAATGTTAAGTTATATACCTGTTGAATCCATGTTGGTATACGGTACGGTTCACTTGCTTATGGAAAGTAGATATAAGGGAATAGGCAAGTATATTGCCCTTGTAATAATAATACTTATTGACACCTTGCTTACCAATATTTTATCACCAGTTTCATCATTTCTGAGAGTCACAGTTCTATTATCTGTCGGCATAGTGATGATATCAATAGCATACCAAGGAGCCGTCTGCATAAAAATTTTCTTTATTATTTTAACGAATTATATTATAGTAATAATTGATTTAATAACCTGTAACCTTTATTCATATCTGCAAAATGTGAGTATTTACACCATTAATTCTGATAATAACACCTTTAAATATGTGCTGTTGTTATTTGCCAAATTGATTGATGCTGCCATAATTTTTATTTGTATCTACTATTTTAAGAAGTTAGACTTTAATGTTTCTAAAAAATATTGGATTATAATAGACTGTATCACGTTTATGTTTTTAGCTGTGCCTGAACTGTTTGTTCAAATTAATGAATTACTCCAATTTAACAATCCGATTAACTCAATATATATTTTTTGGGTGGCTATTGGTTTTCTTATTATGAGCATTCTTGTTATCTACTTTTTCGGGGAGATCAGCTATTACTATGATAAAGAAAAGCAAAACTGTATTTTATCGATAAAGAATCAATCACTTGAGCAGCAGCTTTCTGTTCAAAAGTCGACAACTACCGAAACCCTGAAAATAAGGCATGATATCAATAAAAATCTTGAAGCAATATCCTATCTTTTGCAAAAAAACAATCTTTCAGAATCAATTTCATATATTGACGCGATAACTAAGACCTTAAGCAATACTAAGGTTACCATAAGCAGCGGAAACAGTATTATCGATTCTATCTTAAACATAAAAATAGCCTTATGCGAGCAACAGAATATAAAAATAAAAATTCAGGTTGACTGCATCCCGAATTTAAACATTAGTGCGTTTGACATTTGCGCGATAATTTCAAACTTGCTCGACAATGCAATTGAGGCGAACGCAAAAGTTGATGAAATGCATAGGTTCATAAAAACAACTTTGTATAGTTACAAAAATTATTTTTTGATCGCAGTTAAAAATCCTTATGCACACAAATTAATTGTGGAATCTGATTTGCTAAGAACAAATAAGCACGATATCTATCGTCATGGATTTGGGTTGGAATCAATCAAATCCTCCACAGAAAAGTATCAAGGAACGTTTAAATATATTACTAATAATGGAATTTTTACAGCAATTGTAATGTTGCCGTTAAACATCGATCCAAACCAGTGATTAAGAGGAAAATTTAAACAAATATTGAAAAGCCTCCTTAGGTAGCAAACGCTAAATAAGGAGGCTTTTCCTTTGCTGACGCATTGCTAATATATAGCATTATTCTACAATATATGATACGAAAATTGACCATTCGGGTAAGAATAAATACCATTCGGTAAAAATATATTGTTTACTTTTGATTTTTCGATATATTAGTAATTGGCTAGGGGCGATGAAGTGTTAAAAGAAATTGCTGAAGAGTTAAGTCTTATTTTAGTTACCAATAAGATTATAAAATTGGATAACAGAAAATATTATACATATGGAATCGAACTAATTTTAAATGACACAGTTACTTTTCTGATAATCGGGATTATCGCCATATCGACCAATATGTTGCTTGATAGTGTGGTTTATTTGTTGGTGTTTTGTATACTGCGCGCTTATGCGGGCGGATATCATTGCAAAACATACGTGCAGTGCCTGATTACATCCTTGACGATATATTCTTTTATGCTTTTATTAGATACCTATATTGCGAACGATCTAAAGCTGATAATCTCCTTTATTCTCATGGCGATTTCATGCCCGGTAATTTTTATATTTGCTCCGATCAGCAATGAGAATAGCCCGGTTACTGAAGCTCAGGAAAAAAAGTACAAGCTATTTAGCAGAATATTGGTAATCGCGATTATTGTGGTATTTACATTGTCAATCAGCTTAGCAAATTGCAGGTTTTCTTTTGAAATTTCCTGGGCAATGTTTGCGGTGTTTATCTTAATGTTAGCGAGTAAAATTTTATTAATAGAAAGAGGTCAAAATCATGAAAAAGAACATTCTTAAAGCAGTAGCCTTTATGGCCGAAAGAGCTGTAAAGCAGGCAAATAACACTGAGTGCCGTTGTTTGACCTACCAACCCAAAGCACCTGACAATATTAAAAACTTCAAAAAATAACCTTTGTGTCATTTTTTGTTGCTGGTTCTGTCAAAGGACCAATAGAAACTACACTGGCAGAGTGTTCGTGATGAGTTTAACCTCCTCATCACGGGTACTCTGCCAAACCTCTTTTATAGGGTGTTTTGTGCGCACCTAAATACAGTTGTTACAATTACGTTATTTCTATGGTGAAGCGTTGTGAAATTAGTATAACAAGCTGAAATTTGCAAATATAGTTGACTGTGCAACTATATTTTGATATACTTTGTCATGATATTTGGTAAAGAAGGAATAAACGAATGCCTCAATCTTCATCACAGAATAGTTTACAAAAAGAAAAACAGAAAGCACATTATAAGTGGATCGCACTTTCAAACACCACGCTGGGTGTATTAATGGCTGCGCTTAATAACAACATCATTTTGATTTCACTTCCCGCTATTTTCCGTGGGATGAATATTAATCCGTTGTCGGTTGGCGGCACCACCTACATGCTTTGGATGCTAATGGGCTATACAGTTGTCACAGCAACATTGCTGGTTTCGTTTGGCAGGGTATCAGACATATACGGGCGTGTCAAACTGTATAACATGGGATTTGCAATTTTTACAGTAGCCTCTATTTTATTATTCTTCACACCGGGCAGCGGTCCGAGCGGTATTATGATGATGATTATCTTCAGACTGCTTCAGGGGGTCGGTGCAGGATTTCTCTTTTCCAACAGCACTGCGATTCTTACGGATGCTTTTTCTTCAAAAGAACGCGGGATGGCAATGGGCTTGAATCAGATTGCCGGTATCGGCGGCTCTCTGCTCGGGCTTGTTAT
>DBTI01000094.1:0-945 GCA_002306975.1 Ruminococcaceae bacterium UBA1320 | reverse complement strand
GCTCTCTGCTCGGGCTTGTTATCGGTGGTGTGCTGGCCGCAATCGACTGGCGGCTGGTGTTCCTTGTCAGTGTACCTGTCGGAATATTCGGCACCATTTGGGCGTATGTCAAACTGAAAGAGCAAACCATTCCGGATAAAACCCAAAAAATCGACTGGCTTGGAAACAGTACGTTCGCTGTCGGGCTTACACTGCTGCTGCTGGCCTTGACCTACGGAATTATGCCATATGGGGACTCTAAAATGGGCTGGTCAAACCCTGCTGTCATTTGCGGTATTACTGTTGGTTTGGCGTTGCTCATTGCCTTTGTATTCATAGAGAAAAAAGTTAAAATGCCCATGTTCCATTTGGAACTATTCCGGGTTCGCGCATTTGCTTTCGGAAATTTAAGCTTGTTTCTTTCTTCGGTGGCGCGCGGAGGCTTGCAATTCATGCTGATTATATGGTTACAGGGTATCTGGCTTCCGCTGCATGGTTATAGCTTTGAATCGACACCGCTCTGGGCTGGAATTTACATGCTGCCGATGATGCTGGGTTTCTTCGTCATGGGACCTTTGTGTGGAAAGCTTTCAGACCGGTACGGAGCGAGATTTTTCTCAACAGGCGGTATGCTCCTGTCAGTTATCGGTTTCATTCTTCTGTCATTTTTACCGGCCAACTTTGGCTATGGCGTCTTCATTGTAATCTTGTTGATTTTAGGTTGTGGGATGGGTATGTTCGCTGCCCCAAACACTACGGCTATTATGAACTCTGTGCCTGCTTCTCAAAGAGGGGCTACTTCCGGTATGCGATCCACATTTCAAAATACCGGCATGGCTTTGAGTATGACCCTCTATTTTGCGATTATTATTTTGGGGCTTGCCAACAACTTACCCCCGATCCTAAATAGCGGACTTATTCATGCGGGTGTCCCGGCTGCAGTTGCGGAGCGAATATCCAATATGC
>DBTI01000104.1:844-4255 GCA_002306975.1 Ruminococcaceae bacterium UBA1320 | reverse complement strand
TGGAAAAAGGCTAATCCGTCGCTGGGTATCACAGTAGGAATCGACAAGGTAAAGGCTGCCTGCGAGAGTGCGAAAGAAAATCCTGCCGAGGAAAATGCATTCAGGCAGCTTCGGCTGAATCAGTGGGTCAAACAGGCAATCCGGTGGATGCCGATGGAGAAATGGGACAAATGCTCTTTCGTAGTTGACCCAAAACAGTTGGAAGGTCGAGTATGCTATGGCGGACTTGACCTGTCCAGCACCACTGATATTACTGCTTTTGTTCTGGTGTTCCCGCCGGAGGACGAGAATGATAAATACAGCATCCTTCCGTATTTCTGGATTCCAGAGGACAATCTTGATTTGCGCGTTCGACGCGACCATGTTAATTATGATCTGTGGGAACAACAAGGTTTTCTGCAAACTACCGAGGGCAATGTTGTCCACTATGGATTTATTGAAAGTTTCATTGAACAACTCGGCCTAAAGTATAATATCCGCGAGATCGCATTTGACCGATGGGGCGCGGTGCAGATGACACAAAATCTCGACAACCTTGGTTTCACTGTTGTACCTTTTGGGCAGGGATTCAAAGACATGTCACCGCCTACAAAAGAATTGATGAAGCTGACTTTAGAGCAAAAACTGGCTCATAGCGGTCATCCAGTCTTGCGCTGGATGATGGATAACATTTTCATCCGCACCGATCCCGCTGGAAATATCAAGCCGGACAAAGAAAAATCCACCGAAAAGATTGACGGAGCGGTCGCTACTATTATGGCGCTTGACCGGGCGATTCGGCATCAAGGCGGCGAAGAGTCGGTATATAATGGAAGAGGGCTGCTCATACTTTAAAAATAGAGATTTATATGGTATATTAAAATCAATTTTTACAGCCTCTTGAAATGAGGTATAAGAAAATAAAAATTATATGAGGGGCTAATTAATTGCTTGAAGAACAAATGAAAACAGAATTAAAACTGTTGGGACTTGAAGAAATTGTACATCCGATCTTTTATAACAGCCCTGTTGGTATACGATTTGAAATTGGCTGTGGCGAAGTGTATGATAACAGTGACGATGTCAGAAGCAAATATATAAATGCTGCTCTTAATCGAACACTTCAACTCTTTAAAAATGCACTACCTACTGCGAAATTGCTAATGTGGGAAATATATCCGCAAAAAGATGATGAGCAATTATTTCTGAGAGAATTTGAGAATAAAACATCACTAAGCATACCACAAGAAAAAACCGAAGCAAACGTAGTTGTTGATGGAGAAGTAACAAAACGGGTTCGTTTTTATTGGGACATAGAGAAGCAGGACGTTCCCATCGAACGCTTGTTTAAAGAAATTATTTTAGGAGATTTAGGCGGTTTCCCAGCTCTTGTTTCATCAGTATACTTGTTTGATTTTGATTGTCATGTAATGTTTCATTTATACGATGATAGAGGTCTTGACATAGTTTCGAAAGATAAGGAAACTTTAGTACCTTCGTATAAACAATACAGTTCTTGGATACTTGATTCCGATAGAAAAAGAGTAGATGCTATATTCAGATAGTACACAAAAAACGAACAGACTATATTTTTGAAATATGCAACTTACATTTGCCGTGGGCTATTTTCCAAGAGATTAAAGCGGTACTTTCGGACTAACCAAAGAAAAAGCAATAAAAAGCCCCGCTATAAGGATGTGAAGTGAAGAATGACTTATATGATACAAAAATATAGAAATGTTATAGCGCCCATATTTTTATATTGGATTATCTGTGCTCTGATGTTTTTCAGCGGTGTAAGGTTTCTATACGCAATGCTTGCATGGAATGTCTTTCTTTCAGCATTGCCGCTGCTGTTTATTAATGAAGCCGTGAATTTTTATAGAAAAGACAAAAAAGCCAAAACGATTATTTTAACTTTGTTATGGTTACTGTTTTTTCCCAATTCTGTTTATATGATAACGGATTTTATCCATATTTCGAATGACAGGTTAGTTTGGTTTGAAGAAGTGCAAAAATATTCAGCATCTGGTGGAAATGTATATAGTACCAATATTCTCATTTGGCTCAAATTTTTGGTGATTGGTATTGGGGCACTGTACGGTGTTATCCTTGGACTGGAATCTCTGTATCTGTTTTATCGGGCAGTAAGGGAAAAGAGTTCGCTGCTGGCAGCTTGTTTATCGGTTGGCTTAATTTCACTGCTCAGCAGCTTTGGCGTATATATTGGCAGATTCCTTCGGTTCAATAGTTGGGACATATTGAATCCCAGTATTCTTTTTCAAGGGATTATCAGCGGAATCAGCCCATTTGCGATTCAGTTTACATTTGGATTCGCAGGATTTATTATTATCATATTTATTTTTTATTCTCTGCTGACAAAAGGAGATCTTATAAATACCAAATTCAAGTAAAAATGTTGCGATCTAGAACTGGCAAGCAATATTCAGACATTGAGACACATAGAGTAACTGTATTTTGAGGGAGTAATATATATGACCAAAACTGAAATAAGAGCAATAGTTAAAATATGTGAGGAACAATTGAAAGTTTGCAATACATTTTTTAGGTATGATAATAATTATTATAATTTGATACCGTTAAAATCTAATGAAAAACTTTTTTTATCAGCACAAGAGGATGACTTCATTTTAGACGGATATACAATTCGTCGGTTTAAAGACGTTTCAAAAATAAAGGCGAAAGCCGATAAATGTGATGAAATCTTAAAACGTGAAAAAGTTACTGATCGGATTGAACCCCCGCCAATAGATATTACTGATTGGAAAACCACTTTTGAAAGTTTAAAATTACTCGGGAATAATATTATAGTTGAAAAAGATAGTCTAAATGATGAAGAGTACGAATTTGTAATCGGAAGAATTGAAAAAGTGTTTAGTAAGTTTGCTTATGTAAGAAATTTTGATGCCGATGGCATTTGGCAGGATGAGCCATCTAAAATTTTATATACCGAAATTACAAGCATTACATTCGCTTCAAGATACGTTACTATGTTTTCAAAGTATCTGGGAGAACTTCCCGAAAATTTTATCATATAAATATATCCTCACCAAAGTAAAAAACAATTAAGCGAAAGGGCAATCGAAAGGTTGCTCTTTTTTGTGCTGATTTTTAGGAGATGATGCAATATGAGCATTTTTAAGAATCTGTTCCATTCTCGTGATAAGCCACAAAACAGCCTGCCCGGCAGCACTTACAGCTTTTTCTTTGGCGGTACCCCAAGTGGGAAAAACGTTAATGAGCGCAGTGCTATGCAAACAACGGCGGTGTACTCCTGCGTGAGAATTCTGTCAGAGGCGATTGCGGGGCTGCCGTTGCACACCTACAAATATAAGATGGACGGCGGGAAAGAAAAAGCAATCGACCATCAGTTATATTATCTGCTTCATGACGAGCCAAACCCTGAGATGA
>DBTI01000104.1:0-542 GCA_002306975.1 Ruminococcaceae bacterium UBA1320 | reverse complement strand
TTTTATTATGGGGAAATGCCTACGCACAGATTATCCGAGACGGCAGAGGAAATGCATTAGCTTTATATCCTCTGTTACCAGACAGGATGACGGTAGATCGGACACCTGTTGGAGAACTTTATTACGAATACAGGACTGATATAGGTACAGCAATTCTTCGCAGCGAAGAAATCCTGCATATTCCCGGCCTTGGTTTTGATGGCTTGGTTGGATATTCGCCTATTGCCATGGCCAAAAACGCAATCGGCATGGCACTTGCCTGTGAGGAGTACGGTGCAAAGTTCTTTGCGAACGGCGCAAGTCCTGGCGGCGTGTTGGAACATCCCGGTGTGGTGAAGGACCCAGCCCGAGTCCGTGAAAGTTGGAACGCAGTTTATCAGGGCAGCAGTAATGCCCACAGGGTGGCCGTGCTAGAGGAGGGTATGAAATTCCAAAGCATCGGAATTCCGCCAGAGCAGGCGCAGTTTTTAGAAACAAGAAAGTTTCAAATCAATGAAATCGCACGAATCTTCCGTATCCCGCCGCATATGCTCGCCGCCCTT
>DBTI01000227.1:7363-18631 GCA_002306975.1 Ruminococcaceae bacterium UBA1320 | reverse complement strand
TGTCTAACTTTTTGGGGTCAATTCACTTAGCCTTTCCGAAGTCTTTTTCTTTATATCAATAGAACAAATAAGAGAATTTGTTCTATGTGTCTTCCCCGCCTCCGGCGGGGGAGACACATCTTTTAGGCTTTCTTTTTTAAAATTAAATCACTTCAGTTAAGTGAAATATAAATATCTACTTTTTGGTTTTCCATATCGTCAGAAGTATAGACTTCAAAGTCACTGGAATATTTTCGGTCAAGATTCATACTCCAAATCTCCTGCCAAAGCTGCCCTACCGCCTGCTGCACATCGCCGGTTGTCGTAAATTTCGCGTATTTTCCCGCCGGAATTGTCTTTACCAGAAGCGGTTCCTTTACTTCGGCTGTGCCGGTAACTTCACAGCAGGTTAAAAAGTTATACGGTTTTGTAAAATCGCCTTCATAGTCTGTGTACAAGCCTATGGTCACTCCGTCTGCCTTGTCTTGAACAGAGGTATACGCACCACCGCCCATAAACTTCTGCCACAGAGCGGCTATGTCGCTGACAGCCTGCATATCTTGGTTGATTGTCTTTTTGCAAAGCCCGACAACTTTCTTTTCCTTCAAGTTAACAATTCCATAGTTCATTACAATCACCTCAATGTTTTCTTACATTTTACCAATGTTAATATGACATCAGTGTGTCATATTAACAAACTAAGGTGATCTTTTATCTGACAGACACAGTTTGATTAACGGTTTTCGGCGATTTGATTCCGAGCAAAAAGCGCAGCGGCGGAATACGCTTTGATATTTCATAAAGCACAAACGTGATCACAATTGTTGAGGCGATGATAATAGCCGCCTGAACCGCTATGGGCAATGACAGACGCAATGTATAGTAAGCGACCGCGATAAGCACCGTTTGATGAATTATGTAAACCGGGAAGCAGGCTTCATTAAGGTAGGAAAGCGCCTTCCCCCCACGGCTGAGATATTTCGTGCCAAAGCCGATAAGGACGATTATCGCAAAAATCATCATTATGTTTGAGACCATTGCCTCTGTCGCCTTAAGCCACAGCATGGTGTATTTTTCATACATCATATATTCCGACCACAAAAACAAGGGGCAGAAAATTAAAAGCCCGATGAGCGCGCGCCATTTTGCCGCGCATATTTTTTCGATATAATCGTTATCGCTGTAAACAACAGCGCCGAAAACAAATATCAAACCGAAATAGAAAATGTTTTTGCCGCCGATATCCGGAATAACGCGCATAATAAAAAGCGTTACCGCCGCAATGACAATGCCCCACGGCGTAATCATAACAGGTTTTATTTTTGCGAGAAACCTCTGCCCTTTTTCATGGTCAAAATGCCGGAACAGCGGAAGGAGCAGAGCGGAAATAACAAACAGAAAAAGTATAAACCACAAATGAGCCGGTGTAAAATTCCCGTCATTACCCGAAAGGTCGGTAAATGTCGTTAAAAAAGCACCCCAGTGATGCAGATAGCCGCCTGTGGGAATACCGCGCCACAGCTTTGCAAAATAGCCCTGTGGGGGAATAATAACCAGCACGCCGAACAGCAGCGGAATCAGCAGCCTTTTTACACGCTCTTTCATAAACTTTCCGTTTGAGCGTTTTGCAAGCGAGAAATGTGCCGACGCGCCTGCTAAAAAGAACAAAAGAGGCATATACCAGAAAAACGTTGCAAGAATAAATCCGCCGGCAACACAGCCGTGAACCGAGGATTTCACATAGTTATCACTGAACGGGTCGAAAACCACCGCCGTGTGGTAGAAAAAAAGCATCAATACCGCGCCGTTGCGAAGCCAGTCGATTTCATTCCGTCTCATACAATTCCTCTGATTATTAAAATTTCAATTATTGCAGTTTCGAATAAAAGTGGGTAGGCAGGATGTAACAAGATTATTCCCATTCAATTTTATAATCGTTTTAATTATAAAATTGAATGCTGTTTTGTGTCAATTTGCGACACGACCATGTGACAACTAGTTTTAAGGCAGTGTAATTATACAACAAGTCAATAAAAAGCAGCGATTAAAATTAAATTCACAGTTTTTTTCACTTCGTCATACATTTTTCAAGGAATATTTTTATGTTCTGTTCTTCTTTTCCGCCGTCTGCGCCAAGCCTGCCCATGCGGTCACATAAACCAAGCAGGGCGACGTCATAGACGGAGGTTTCTTTTTTCATCCCGTCTATATCTGCAAAGCGAAGTGACTTTACAACATGCAGTACCTGCATATGCCAGCGGATCAGCGCCGAAACCTTCTCTATAAACGCGCTGTCCTCATTAAATTCCGCTAAAAACTTACGAGACAAGTCCGCCCCAACCTTATCGTGATCATAGGACGTTATTTTGCCGTTTCTTAATTTTGTTGTCGACGGTTTTCCGATATCGTGAAGCAGCGCAGTCCACATGAAAACCCGCTCGTTGCTGCTCTCGCTTTTTCTTTTCGCCGCCTCGTCAACAACCAACATCGTATGTTCCCACACGTTCCCCTCAGGGTGATAAACAGGTGATTGCTCTGCGTTTTTAAGGTCGCCGATCATGGTGAACGGGTATTCGGTAAACAGGTTATCATAATTTAAATATTTCGAGGGCTTTTCGTCTGTCATCAAATGGTTTTCTATATCCAAATAAAACTGCTGTTTTGTTTCCATCGCTTTTCCCTTTTACATTATAATTAATTTTTAATATATATAGTCCGAAAATGATTACCACCATCTTCGGACTATATATATTGTGGCTGTTTGCACCGCTTTTACACTGCAAAAGAAAAAATGATTTTTATTTTATGTCAAAGGCTTTCAGCGGTTTTCCATTCAATATTTTCTCAACATCCTCATAACCGGGCAGAAAAGCGAAATTGTAACGCGCCGGCAGCGCAAAAACATATTTGTTGTTGCGCCCAAGCTCAGAGGGTGGTATAGGCGCCGCACTGACGAAGAACTTCTCTTTTTGCAGCGAGTTCCACTGGTCTATCGAAAACACCATAATCGGGATAGCCTGTCGTGGATTCTTTGCGGTCCATTTCGGGTCACGAATGTTAATGATGGGGCCTGACTCCACTATTTTTCCGTTCTGATTGCCGTTCCATTTAACCGAAGCTGTAGTATAGCCTTTCCAGCTTTGAGGTAAAGTTACCTGAAAACCATACTGTGTGTTTTTATATATAACGGTATTATCACTTTTCACAGCTGTACCGCTGCTTTTTGATGAAGCAGTTGACGACGTGATTGTTGAACTGCTGTTTGATACCGGCAGGTTTTTGATCTGGTCAATCAGGCTTTTGAGAGAAGTTTCGCTCTCGGCATATTGGCGGACATCTTTTCCGACCTGTTTTTCAATCATATCCCTCGTAAAGGTAAAAGTATAGGCAGCATTATAATCCCCGGTATTATCAACGATGTCAACAGTTATTGTGTCGGCATTGTCAATCAGAGAGAGAAGGACCGCAGCATTGCGGAAGAAAGCGTCGCCGGTGATTCCGCCGGCCTTTTTTATACCAGAGGAATCCGTCATGGAATAATGCAGTGTTAATCCATAAGGCTTTACAGTTGTTTGAAGCGCAAAAGTGCCACTTTTGATCCCTTCCGGCAGCGGTACGGCTGAGGCAAGCGCGCCGACCTTGCTGTTATCCCCTATATAAGGCGTTTTATTTTCCAGTAGGGTATCAATCCTATATCCCTCATAGGTCGAACCTTGCAAAGCAGCCGATGATACCGCTTCATGCAGCGGTTTAAACGTAAATGCAACGATAAGGCAAGCTGCGGCGGCGACTGCCACGACAATGACCCACAAAAATGGTCTTTTGTAACTTAATACTTTCTTTAGATTTTCGTTTGCCATATGATCGCTCCTTCGGTTATTACTTATAGCATTTATGTTTTAAAGGATGAAAATAAGTGTATGCTTTCCCCAGGGAAAAAGCAAAAAACAATTCTTTTTTTCTCAATCTGCCACAAGCTAATTTTGTTACTATTTTCCTGTTTTGTCAACCGGTTTTTATTGGCGCCGCTAAAAAATATCGAACGTACAAAAAACTCCGCAAACGGCATGAGCCGAACCATTCGCGGGCATTTAAAATCCGAATGTTTTTAAATGCTTTTCGTTAATACTATCGCTACCGCGAATATTACATAAAACAGTATATTAATCGACAGCCGTTTTGCTGAAAGCGTTGTTTTTCTCAATGTAATCCACAGCAAAAGAATCGCGGCAAAGGTTATAATCGCTGAGATAATAAGGGGAGTACTCAGCATCCACGGGGTAAAAAGAATACCCAAAGCGCTCGGAACAGTCGCCTGAATCATCATCGAACCGCTTATATTTGCAAGTGCGAGCTGCTCTTTGCCTTGCCTTACCCAAATTATTGCGTTTAAGGTTTCGGGTAACTCTGTTGCCACAGGGCTTAACAGCAGCGCTATGATGCTTGACGGCACGCCAAGCGCAACGCTTAAGCTGCCCAGGCTATGCACAAAAAGCTGTGAACCGGCGAAAATGATAGCCAGTGCAAAGAGTGTTTGAAATAAAATTGCGGACCTTTTGGGTGTTCCCGTGTTTTTGCTGAATTTCAAAGGCTCCGGGTTAGCTACAGTTTCTTCGGTGGTAGCGCTCATCTCTTTGTAGAAATAAACCCCATAGGCAATTAAGAACAGAAATCCAAGCCATGGCTTAATCGCAAAAGCAACAAGACCAAGACCAACCTTGAAAATAAAAATGCACATAAACCAAAGCTGGTCACGGCTCAGCCTTTTACCGTCGATTTTTATATATTTCCCGTTTTTTCTCTTTTTACTAAAGAGAAAAATTGTGATTCCGACAACCGCGTATGCAATTGTGCTCAGAACAAGAGGCCCGCCCAAGGCAGCGCCTATACCAATATCCTTCTGGCTCTCGTTAGTGCCGAAAACAACCGCTATAAATGTTACAACGCTTTCCGGCAGCGCTGTGCCAAACGCAGCCAGAATCGTTCCAACAGCATTTTGCGATATATTGAAGGACTTGCCTACCCACTCAACACCGTTTACAAAAAGCTCGCAACTAAAATAGATTAACAGTGCCGATATGATCATAATTAAAACTGTTACAAACACTTTTTCACATCCCCGTAAAATAGTTATCGCAATTTCAATTAAATTGCGATAGGCAGCTGCCAAAAAAATCCGCTATGTAGAGTCTAAAAAACAACAAAAAAAAGACTTTTGGCGCACAAAAATGCGCCAAAAGTCTCGTTTCACATAAAATGCGGATATTGCCAGGTTTTCACCAATATGTTGACAATATCAAAGAAACCGCTGTTCAATCAGTGATCTCCGCAAACTACTCCCTCTTGTAACAAATAAATTATAACATACGCTGCTTTTCAAATCAACATTTACAAAAACGATAAATTTATAGCAATTAAAAAAAGAAAAATTTGTTTGTTACTCCCCGCCAGAGACGGTGTCGAAGATTTCGTTTTAAAAATGTAATCGCTATAATTATTCAAGCGACATAACCGCCTGCTTTAACTTCAACATTTCTTCATCGGCTGCGCCGCATTTCTCAATTACATTAAGCGCAAGATTTTTTTCTTTTAATTCATATAACAAATATGCAAGATTAAACGCACTGTCATAATATGAATTGTCTTTTTCAAAAGCGTCGGCGAACATGTCTAACGCGAGCTGCCTCTTTCCTTCAGTAAAGAGCGCTGTGCCGACAGCGTTAAATGCAACCTCCGGCCTTGCTATGTATTTGTTTACCAGACTTTCTATCGTACTTTTGGAATATTTAATGCTTACTAATAATTTCCCTAATTCTTCTGTGCTTTCTTCAACCTCAACATCATCCTCAATGAGCCTTAGCAAAGAAACAAACTGTTTCTCACCTGAAATTTCAGGAATGTCCATTTTACTAATTCTGCACATCCCGGCAAAATATTTTTTGTGATATCCCTTAAAACACTCGTGGGACGCATATTTTTTTAACACATCTTCTTCTGATAGAAGTAATAAGGTTCCGGCATCTTTGAGAAAAGCAGGCAGATATTCAAGTTGAGGCGATATATCAATATCACTTCTATAATCGGTCAGCATAATTACAAGGCTGAACTTTTTGCCCTTTATTTCAGAAAAATCGTTAAAGACCTCCGCAACATGTGAAAGCCCTATCGGTAATAATTTATTTGTTTCTATTCCGGTTATATCGGATTTCGGGAACTTCTTTTTCAGATATAGCAGCATTGATCCGGCGCTGCTGTTGACTACTAGAATATTCTTAACACCTTTAATTCTATTTATATAATTATTTAAAACGAACCGTTCATCAATTGCTATTAAGAAAGGATCAAAGCCCCATTTACGCTTAAATATATTTTTATTGGCCTGTAACACCTCTACAAAGTCGTGATTCAACTTGGAAAAGGACAAGCTGCCGTAGTGATGGATAAAACAATCCCCGCATAGCATAAGCCTGTAGCCAGATTTTCTCATACGCAATGAATAATCGTCGTCTTCACAATTACCCTTTCCGTATATCTCATCAAGCAGACCGATTTTCTTTATTACCTCATTTTTTATAAGCAGGCAAAAACCAATAAGCCTTACCCGTTCTTCCCACTTCAGTGGGTTACTTACGTTAATCGTTTTCGCAAAAGCGATCATCTCATCTGTATTTTTATAATCCGTTGTGATAGCTTGAAAATTCGAGCAAGAGTTGGTTACAGGACCGACTGCTCCTATCGATTTTTCACTGTAAAGGCAGGTTTGCAGATTTTCAAGCCAGTTGGGGGTAACTACTGTATCATTATTCAGCAGCAAAATGTCATTTCCTTCGGCTGCCGCTTTGATGCCCTGGTTGCAGCCCGCAGGAAACCCTTTGTTTTCTTTATTAAGAATAGACTTTATGTCATTTTGCTCTTCAAGCCACTGTGCCGTTCCGTCGGTAGAGTTGTTATCAACAACAACGATCTCATAGCTGTCTTTCGGTGTGTAACTGCGAATGCTGTTTATGCAGTCTTTATTATATTGAAGATTATTATAGGTCAAAATGATTATAGAAGTATTGTTCATAAATTCTCCAATCATAATATTTAAAAATATGGTATTTGAAAATATCCTTGATATTAATTTACTGTTTATCAAATTAATAATATCATTTTAAATTTGTATAATCAATAAAAACCAACCGGTTATCCAGCAAAACAGGTTTTCTTTTACAGCATATAGCAATCTAAAAATTAAAGCGGAATCGTTTTGTTATCTCCCCCGCCGAAGCGGATGGCCAGATAACATTCTACTTTGCCGTTCCTATTTGAAATTGCAATAATTTTTGCAGTATCAATTTAATGAGCGCAAATCGTTTGCTATCTCTTGAACCAGGTCTTCTGCCTGCGGAAACACACCCAGCTTATCAAAAAATGCGTGATTTACACCTTTATATCTGATAACGCGCGTCACTACTCCCGCCTCTTTCAGCTTTTCCCCATAAATCTCGCCCTGGATACGCAGACCGTCATATTCCGCAACAGCGATAAGCGCTTTGCAAAGCCCATTATGAGTATGGGCAAGCAGCGGGCTGATGTACGGATTAGACGGATCCTCACCATGCTGAAGATATGGTATCGCCATCTCGTCAAGAACGCTGCCGCGTCTTGGTCTGCCAAGGCTCAGGCTTGCATCGATAATGGCCTTTTGTTCATCACAGATATCATAATCCTCTATTCGCCACTTATAATCGCCGGTGTCTGACGTTATCACGGTAACAACCGGATAAATAAGTGCCTGATATTTGAGCATGCCTGTTCCAAGTTCTTTGTCCTTTAAAGCGCAAACAGCCGAAATGTTTCCGCCGGCGCTGTCTCCGCCGATACCTATCTTGTTTTTATCCACGCCGAACCTTTCAGCATTTGCATAGATGTATTTAAGTGTGTTAAAGCAATCGTTCAGTCCATTTGGATACGGCTTTTCCGGTGCCAGCGAATAATCAAGGTTAAAAACCACACAGTCGGCGCGCTCCGCCAAAAGCCTGCACGGGTTCTCGACGGTAAATGGCGTGCCGCCGATCCATGCGCCGCCATGAATAAAGATAAAACCCGGGCGAATGATTTTACCCTCCGGTTTCCGGGGATAATATATCCAGATTTTAACCACATTTCCGTCAAAATTGTGCTCCTCATATTTGGTGTGGATTTCTACGGTGTTCATATTAAGATTGGGAAAACCCATCTTTTTTCTGATCTCCTCTATGCCATCCTGCTTTTGTTGATTTTTTGCATCATTTGCAAATAAATTTGCCTCTTGCTTATTCAGTTCTAACTGCCGGGGATCCATATATCCCTTTCGCGGCTCGTCGGGAATACATTTTGTCTGAATATCGACTCCATACATTTTTAAAGAGGTTTTGTCTTTTTTCAAAGTTTCCGAAAGCGCTTCACTATACTTTATCATAATACTCTCCTGATTATAAGCTCAAAGCCTATTCGCTGAAAGGCGATAGGCTGAGACCATGTCTATATTTCAATAAAATAATATTTGCTGTTGCAATTAATTGTAGTAAGCGAAATTGCTGTTGTCAATATAAACCGCTGCTTCTTGAACAAAAGTTGAGTCAATAAAAGCAATCCCCCATCGCTCATTTGAGCGATGGGGGATTGCTTATGAAATTAAATCTGTTATGACGGGATCTTCTCTAAAACAATTTCAACCGCTTCAATGCGAAGCGCTTTGCCTGTTGTTCCCGCAAGCGCCGCCGCCGTGATATCGGTGCCGTTGTTTGTCGTTTTCCAATCCTGCCAGCCAAGGTTTTGGACATGTACGCGATATCTTACACGATAACCGTCAAGACCTTTAATCGTTACGCGCAATGCTTCGGCACGCAGCTTTTTGCCTGTTGTGCCTGACAGAGCACCGTTTGAAACCGCCTTTTGCCAGCCGCTGCCCTGCAGATAGGTCTGGTAAGAGATAGACGCGCCTGTGGGAACGTCGCCAGTCAGCTTGACGTTTATCGCTTCAAGGCGCAGGCTTTTTGCCGTTGTGCCTGACAAATTGCCATCTTTGACATAAGGCAGCCAGCCAATATTCTGAACATGCGAATCATAGCTCACGCCAATGCCGGAAGATTGCGCGGTATCTTTTGTCGGTATTACAAATGTGCTGAAATGGCTTGTTGAGAAGGTAGCTGTTCCTGCCGCAAGATCAAACGTGTCGCCCATGTTGGTTAACGCGCCGGTATCCGGGTTGTAATAGAGCAGCTGCGCTTTTGACGGGTCGGTAATCGCGGCTATCTGAGCGTCTGTAAGCTTTATAACCACGTTTACATTTCCGGTCAGCTGGTGAATCGGCTCAGAAGTGCCGTTTGAATAAAAGCGTGTCAAGTCAACATCAAGCGTTGAAACCAATGTTACGCCGTTTTGCTGAGCGGTTGTTGTCACTGCCGTCTGGGAGGACGACGATGTCGGATTTTGCGACAGCTCAAGCCAGCTTGAAGCGTCGTTTCCAAGCGCCCCGCTCAAAACAGAGGAAGGAGCCGTAACCGTAACATTGCCAAGCTTGACAATGACATTGGCTACTGTTGAAGTATTTGTATCCGTCGGAAGAATCTTCGCAGTAGAAGTAGCTGTATCTCCGCTTCCGGTTGTCGTTGTACCGTCTACGGTTTTGTCTGTCGGAGCGGGAGAAGTGTTTCCGTTGTTTCCGCTGCCGGAACCGGTTAAAGTGATGTCGATTGGTGAAGAAACAGTACCTTCACCGAAAAGAAAATAAATCTGATATTGGCCTGCCGAAAGACCTGTGGTTGGAAAAGATATTGACTTTCCCTTCGTTGTTTGTAGGAAATGAGTCCCCATGGCTGCAATAAGTTGCTCTGCTGTGGCAGAGGTGTAGTTGATAGAAGGCTTCGCTACTATACAAATTATGCCGTCTTGGCTGATCGACACATTTAGCGGAGTGCCCGCCGTGACAGAGGCTGAATCAACTGAAAAATGAACTGGCTTGTCGCTTGTCATTACCGGATAGCCGCCGTTTGTCGGTGTTGTGCTGTCCGCCTTCCAGTATTCAACGTCCGTGTCTTCGGGCAGCTGGCCTGATAATATCGATGTGAGACCACCGTTGAGGGCGTCAACAAAAGCGGTTGTTCCGGTGGCTTTTATTGTTCCTTCTCCGTCAAAATATGAAATGCCGTCCGACGGAGCGGCTTTGCCCTGCATCACAGCAGTAGAAATACCCGTAACTGTCTGATTGTTGGTGTCCTCGTTAATCCCGTCTCCGGTATTTTTTGTATGATCGTAATATCCATCTATGATATTGCCCATGTTTTGGCTCACAAAACCGCCAATGAAGCTACTGCCACTCAAGCTGCCCGCATTGTAGCAATTTATTATTTCACCAGAGTTATAAGCAGCAATACCGCCAATGTATGCAGTTAGATTGCCACTTATACTGCCAATGTTATAGCTGTTTTCAATTATGGCTAAGTTATAGCCAACAAGGCCACCGGCATATGCACTATTTCCGCAGATAACTGTGGCTGCAGAATAACAGTTACAGACAGAACCGCTGTTTAGAGCAACGAGTCCGCCAATTGCTCCTATTGGGTCGCCGCCTTGCACGGTGCCTGTTACCTGGCAATTTATTACGTCTGCTCTGTTTTCTCCTATTAGGCCGCCGACACGTGCAGAATCAGCAGATGAATTGATGCTGACATCAACTCCGATATTTTTGATAACGCTACTAGTGTCAGCAAAGCCAAACAAGCCTACATCCATGGTTGTGCTGTCATTGATGGTAAGCCCGGTTATTTTGTAACCGTTGCCGTCAAAGGTGCCGGCGAACGGTGTTGAGGCGTTGCCGATCGGCGTCCAGTTGCCGGTAAGGTTTATAGTGCCGCCGAGCTTGTAGCATTTGTCAAGACCGGTTGTGGGAATGGCGGCAAGCTGAGACTGTGTTGACAGGATATATGGATCGGCCGGTGTGCCGGCGCCGGAATCGTAATCTCCTGCCGCCGCTGTAATGGTAACCACCGTGGGAGTGGAAATATTATTTGCCTTGTCGGCAGCATAAATCTGATAACTGCCAGCCTCAAGCCCGCTGGTTGAAATAGGTGTCGGCGTATTGGCATCCGCATGCACAAAATGCTCGCCAGCGGCTGCCTGCAAAGCATCCATCGTTTCTTTTGTGTAATTCGGTGTGTGTGTTGGAACAATACAAATTATGCTTTCTTCATTGGCTGTAACGTTGATATTGCCGCCCGCCGTGACTGTCGTGGGCGTCGCCGCGGTCATTGTCGGTGCGGTGGG
>DBTI01000227.1:0-7125 GCA_002306975.1 Ruminococcaceae bacterium UBA1320 | reverse complement strand
CGTGGGCGTCGCCGCGGTAATTGTCGGTGCGGGGGTATCGGATACCGCTGAAACTGTAACCGCCGTAGGAAAGGAAACATTGCCGGTCGTGTCGACAGCGTAAACCTGATAGTCTCCGGTGGCAAGGCCAGTTGTCAAAAGAGGTGCGGTACCCGCCGCGTCCAGCTCATATTTTACTCCGCTTCCGGCATTAACCGCGTCATCAAGCTCGGCTTTAGTCGAATAGTCACCGGACTGTACAAGATAGACGGTGCCCGCCTCATTGCTTGTTGCGCTGATTGTGTCGCCCGCCGTAACGGTGGTGGGCGTTACCGATGAAAGTGTCGGCTTGGTAGTATCGGATACGGGAGTGCCCGTAAATACAGGGTATCCGCCATTTTCCGGTGTCGCGGCGTTGTCCGCTTTCCAATAAAACAAATCGGTGATTGACGATGACCCACGACCTCCGTTGAGCGCGTCGATAAAAGTGGTTGCTTCGTCTGTGCCGCCGCTTGTGTTATTCGTATAGGTGATTGTTGTGCCTGTTGAACCCATCATCACTACTAAGGGCAGTGAAGTGCTGGTAACTATGCTGCCGGACCCGAATCCGGCGTCAAGACTTTGAGACGTTCCGCCTACCGTTTGAGAGGCGTCGCTGTTCCAATATCCGTTGGTAACCGTCCCTTCATTAATGCCAGTAAGGCCGCCTGCCATGCTGTTGCTGCCTCCTGTAATATTGCCTGTGGTGAAGCAATTTATAACGCTGCCGCTATTACATCCAGCAAGGCCACCTAGAGTGTTGATATTGCTTCCTGTTACACTGCACGTGTCGTAGCAGTTTATGATTGTGCCACTGCTATTTCCAACGAGACCGCCTATTATGGAATAGTAACCGGTCCCTGTCACATTTCCTGTGGCATAACAGTTTGTGATTGTGCTGCCGCTGCTTCCTGCAAGACATCCGGCCATGACCCCCTGTGGTATTATTGATCCAAGATAATACGATGAGCTGATTGATGCGTTCACAACGCCAAGGTCCTTAATCGTGCTGCCCGGCAGGGTAGCACCGAACAACCCGGCATAAGAAAAATTGCTGTCATAGCCCGACGGAGAGCCTATCGTAAGCCCGCTTATTTCAAGGCCTGAACCATCAAAGCTGCCGGAAAATACATCTGCGTTATCGATTCCGATAGGCGTCCAATAATGTTCGTAAAGATCGGTAATGTTTTCCGTAAGCGTAACGGTTTTACCGCTGAAGGAGTTCCCGTTGTTGACAAGATAAGCAAGACCCGCAAGGTCTGCTGCCGTGCTTATGTTAAAGCTGACAGTATTCGGGTCGAATGCAACAGCATTATCATACCATGCTGTGGAGTAGTTGCCCTGTTCAGCCCAGTTGCCTACTGTCACCGCTGACGCAGTCAGCCCTCCCATTCCCGACATCATGCCCGTAACAAGCATTGCAGCAGTGGTAGCCCAAACCGCCGCTTTTTTGATAAACCGGTTCAAAAGCGCTTTTGTTTTCATCTTTATTACTCCTATTTTCTAGATTTTAAAAATCAACTTATATATCGTTGCTTATGTTTTTTACTATAACATACCGTTCTGAATAAATTCTGAAAAAAGTTAAATTTTGTAATGTATCATAAAGCCTTATGTAATCTGAATTTGTCGGCATTTTTGTAGGATTGTATATTTCTGTAAAATGATTTTTTTATAAAAATTTTTCATATTTTTTGACAAAAAGCATTGCTGCTATTAGAATTGAATGATAGGGCAACGCATATTTTATTGCTTTCAAATAAAAGCAGGGAAACCGGCTGTTATCTCCGCTGCCGTCGGCGAATGAGATAACGAAACTATTCCGCCTTGATTTCGAAATTGCTATAGTTAAAATTAAAATGCAGAGAATGTGTTATATGCAAAAGAATTGGGTTAAACTTGCAGCTTCTTTCGCGGTTATAATAATAACGGCTGTTTTGTGCTTTGTGCTCCCCTTTTTAAGCAGCGGGCAAAAACCGTCTGTCGAAAACGCGAACATTACAATCTCATCAACTGATTTTTATAGTGGCCGCTGCCTAAATCTTGATGGCAAATGGGAATTTTATTGGCAGAGATTTTTAAATGCTGTTGATATTAAAAATGCTAAACCGGATCTTTATGCCACCGTTCCTTGTGACTGGAATAATTATACGCTGAACGGCAAAGAACTTCCGGGGCAGGGGTATGCCACATACAGGCTGCACGTCACAACCGATGTTAAAAAAGGCGAAATGGTCGGGCTTTGTCTCAACACCTTTTCAAGTGCCTACCGTTTGATGGTGGACAATAAGATAGTGGCGGCAAATGGCACGGTGGGTAAAGACTCAACCGACAGCAAAGGTGAATACAAGCCTCTGTCCGTCTCCTTCGAGGTACCGTCAAATGACTTTGATATCATTATTCAGGTTTCAAATTATCAGTTCTGCTCGGGCGGATTTTGGTTCAGTTTGTATACCGGCAATGAGCAGGCGGTAAACGGACTTTATGAAAGGCGAAATGTGACCGAGGCCTTTATCTTGGGGATACTCGCATTCATATTTTTAAATTACCTTATTTCATATTTAAAGGTGCGGCGGTTGGAGCATTGCAGCTATATGCTCACATTTCTTCCGCTCGTTCTTTTATTGATGGTTCTGATTGATTTGAACGGGCAACTGTTTATTTATAAGCTTTTACCTGCGATAAGCTTCAATGCGCTGCTTATATTGTCTTACCTTTCAATGTTTTGGGTAATAGCGCTGCTTGTAGTTTTTACGTGGCAGATGTTCCAATTCAAACAGGCAATATGGGCTGTGCGTCTAATTGTTGCTGTGTCTTGCATAATGTCGCTTTTATGTATATTTACCCCGCCGGTGCTTTATCATGATTTCTTTACATGGTGTTTCTATTTTGTAGACGCCGAGCTTTTATTCTCAGCTTTACTGCCGATCTACGGTATTGTCAAGAGACATAAATACGCGATACTTTACTTTACATGCCAATTTATTTTTGTTATGTGTTATGTTTGTGAAATGCTGCAAAACAACAACATGATCGGCAATGGCAGCATAAATACCATGTTTCTCGGTATTTGCGTTGTAGTGCTTATGCAGTGCTTTGTGCAGTCGCAGCGGATATCCGACACCTATGCTGAAAACATTGCGCTGCTTGGCAGAATGCAGGATGTCGACAAGCTGAAAGACGACTTTTTGGCAAACACCTCTCACGAGCTGCGTACCCCGCTCAACGGAATAATCAACATTGCCTTTGCGTTACAGCGTAACGTAACCGGCGATGAAAACAAAAAGCAGCTCTCGTTAATTGTCGATATAGGCAAAAGACTCTCTTACCTTGTAAACGATATTCTTGATTATTCAAGATTGAAGAACAACGACATAGCGATGAACGCCGAAGCTGTAAACCTCAAATCCGTACTTGACGGCGTTCTGGGTGTTTTCCGGCACACCTCCGCCAATCGTTCCGTTGCGATTGTTGATGAATTGCCGGACGGTCTGCCGGAGGTTACGGCAGACCGGAACAGGCTTACGCAGATTTTTTTCAACCTTGTCGGCAACGCGGTCAAATTTACCGACAAGGGCAGCGTTATTGTTACCGCACGTCAGACCGGCGATATGATGGAAATATGCGTTAAGGATACCGGCATAGGGATAAAAGCGGACAGGCTGGCGGCAATATTCAGCTCCTTTGAGCAGGCTGACCGTTCAATTGCGCGCAGATACGGCGGCACAGGGCTGGGGCTTTCTATTACAAAACAGCTTGTCGGTCTTCAGGGCGGGCAGATCTGGGTTAAATCGACACCCGGGCAAGGCTCCGCATTCACCTTTACACTGCCGCTGTCACATAAGGAAAAAGTCGCCCACGCTCTTGCAAAAGCAGAAGCCGCTTCACAAAATGCCGAATGTGATTTTCCCCTGCGGCTTGTTCAAGGCGGACCGCGCATCCTTATTGTTGACGACAGCGCGGCTAATCTTTACGCCGCCGTTTCCATATTAAAGCTTGAGGGTTATTCAATAACCGCGGTTACAAACGGCAAGGAGGCGCTTGAAGTTATCGGCGGCGACTCCGGGCTTTCGCTTGTTATTCTTGATGTAATGATGCCCGACATGTCCGGCTATGATATCTGTGCGGAAATAAGAAAACACTGGCAGCTGTTCAGCCTTCCGGTGCTTATGCTTACGGCAAAAGACAACCCGCGCGACATTGCCGCGGGCTTTAAGGCAGGCGCGAACGATTATCTCGGCAAGCCGATCGAGGCCGGCGAGCTCACAGCTCGCGTAAGGTCGCTGACCGAGCTGAAAAGCTCCGCAGACAGGGCAATAACGGCGGAGCTGAAATTTCTGCAGTCACAGATCCGTCCGCACTTTATATACAACGCGCTGAACACCATATCGTCCATATCTCTTTATGATGCGCCCTTCGCAAGAAAGCTGCTTGTTGAATTCAGCAAATACCTGCGCAACTGCTTTGATTTCAAAAACCTTGATGAGACGGTTCCACTTGAGCATGAACTGGAGCATGTGCGCTCCTACCTGACACTGGAGCAGGCGCGTTTTGGCGACAGGCTCAAGGTTAACTACCAAATAGGAACAGAAGTCTGTGATAATTATAAAATACCTCCGCTTATCCTGCAGCCGCTTGTCGAAAACGCCGTCGTTCACGGTCTTTTGCAAAAGCCCCAGGGCGGCAGCGTTATTATAAAGATAACAAAGCTTGACGATATACTCAGGCTTGAAATAAAAGACGACGGCGTGGGTATGACAAGCGAAAAAATCAACGAGATATCAAAGGGCGCGCTTAACCGCGGTGTCGGGCTTGGCAACATTAAAGAGCGGCTCAAAAAACTTTATGATGTCGAACTTTCCATCAAAAGCACCCAAGGCAAGGGGACTGATATAACTATAGAGCTTCCGATTGATAAACTGAATTAGATAATGTATCACTGCATAAAAATTCAAATGATTTAAAAGGGGCTTTGAGATGATTAAAGCGTTTGCAGTTGACGACGAGCTTCCGGCGCTCCGCGGCATGGAATACCTGCTTGAACGGGCGAAGAATATCGAATTTAAGCTGTTTCAAAACCACTTGGAGGCTATTGAAAAGGTTAAAACCGATTTTCCCGATGTTGTGTTTCTTGACATTGACATGCCTTCTGCCAACGGAATTGAGCTCGCGCTGAAATTACAGGATATAAAGCCGGATATTATAATCGTTTTTGTTACCGCCCATTCTGAATTTGCCGTTGACGCTTTTAAAGCGTATCCGCTTGATTATATCTTAAAACCGATAGACGAGGAACGTTTTGAAAAAACATTAGGGCATATACAAAAAATCATAGAAGAAAAATCCACGAAAAGTGAAAGCATGCGCGCAAACCCTGTGAAAATACGCTGTCTTGGAAGCTTTGATTTTATCGTGCAGCATCAAAGCCCGATAAGCCATAAAAACGGCCGCAGGTTTCAAGAGCTTTTCGCCTATCTTATCTTCAGAAACGGTGAGGCGGTTACACGCTCAAAGCTGATAGACACAATGTTTGACGGCGTTATGGATAAGAAAAATATTAATTATATTCACGTGGTGGTTTACAATTTAAGAAAACTGCTTACCGAATACGGAATCAGCTACACGCTGAGCTTCAACAACGAATCTTATACGCTCAACATTTCAACCGGTTTCTGCGACATTGTTGATCTTTGTGCCTTTGTTAAAAACAACCGTGTTGTTGACGAATCCAATTACAAGCAGGCGGCGGCGCTTGCCGCCTGCTGTAATGGGGATTATTTCGAAAACGCTGATTACAACTGGATACCGGAAGCAAGGGCATGGGCTAATTTGATGGTCGGGCAGTTCCTTTTGCGTTTGTCAAAATATTATCTTGGTTCAGGCAAATACTACGACTGTGAAAAATGTCTCGCAACTCTTTTAAAAAAAGACCCGTCTTCGCAGAGCGCACATAAGCTGTTGCTGAGCCTGTATCTACAACAGGAGAACAAGCTGTCTTACATAAAACATTATGAAAAATACCGGAAGTTCCTGAAAACTGAATTGGGCAAAGAACCGGAAGAAGAACTGAAAAGCTGCTACAAGCGCTTTTTGCGCGAAATGAAATAAAACTTTTAAAAATATATAACAAACCGGCTTTTGCAGTATTACGACGACTGTGTTATATTATCCTTTGTAAAACCAATAATATATTCTGTAGATAGTTTTAAATATACTGTTTTAGTAAGAGGTTGAGGCACATTATGAAATATAAACAATTGAGTATAGCCGGTGCCGCCGCAGCAATTGCATTGAGTATTCTTTTGATTACAGGATGCTCAAACGGAACCGTTAAAAATGCAATAGCTAACAGCAATTCGGTTGCAGCAACGAATTCTTCCATTAATGCCAATCAGACTTCATCGGCAAGCGATATAAATCCCGATTCTGCATTAGCAGGGCACGAAGCATCTTCTGCCACAGAATCTTCATCAGCTTTCTCAAGGCAAGTGTCCTATCAGCATTATGCAAACCCGCGGTACGGCTTTTCAGTGGATTACCCTTCTGATTTGGCAGCTAAAGCACCCCCTGATAACGGAGACGGGCAGGCTTTTGCATCAGACGACGGGTACGTGGAATTTATAGCCTCCGGTATCAACAACGCCGAATCCCTTAAACCAGCCGAATATCTAAAGCAGATTATTCTGCCCTCATTAAAAAATGTTACGTATCAGGCACAGCGTTCAAATTGGTTTATTGTATCATGGACGGATGGAAATACAATTGGATATGAAAAGGTCATTGTTGGAAATAAATCAGTAAATTCGTTCTCTATAAAATATCCTGTTTCCCGCAAAGCGGAGTTTGATCCGGTTATTAAGCATATTAGTGACAGCTTTAAGACTCCGGGCATCAATGATTATCATTAAGTCTGCTATAATTTTAATACAACCCAAACATGAAACCGCAGCCTGTAAAAGGCTGCGGTTTCATGTTTGGGTTGTATTGTATTGCATGTGGCTTGTTATCAAGTTTATTACGAGGGCTGTTTAAAAGATGTGTCTCTGAGGGGAGTGTCTCCCCTCAGAGACACAAAAATAAATCCTCTTTATTTGTTATATTGCTATA
>DBTI01000070.1 GCA_002306975.1 Ruminococcaceae bacterium UBA1320 | reverse complement strand
CAAAGTTTTTGCGCCTGGCCTATCAATTGGTCGTCTGTGGCGTCGCCCACAATGCTGATCAGTTTTGTTCCTTCCGGCCAAACCACTTCGTCGGGATCCAGGTCAGGCATCTCTTCCACACAAGGCCCGCAGAACGTCGCCCAAAAGTTTATCATTATAATCTTGTTTGCCAATATGATCGTATTGTCCACAGTTTTTCCGCTTAAATCTTTAGTTGAGATGGAGGGAAAAGTGCTCATGTTGGCCGCGGCACGCGGAATCAGTTTGATACTGTCCCGCATTTGAGGAATTTCTTTAACGGCAACTCTGTAAAGGTCCAAATCTTTTCCTGTCAGCTTTCCCTCATTTACATCCTGCTGCGAGCAAATATACACCATGCCGTCTTTTCGGCCTACTTCTTTATTAGTGGATAAACTTGTAATATCGCTCATGGATTTTCCCCCGGCTATCCAACCGTCCCAGGCGGTTTGATCATAATACTGCACGGATAAAAGCCGCCTTTGCAGATCCTCCGCAGAAAGGCTGCTGTTGCCTGCCCAAAAGCTTGGCGCAAAATAATCAATTGCTATACCGTCTTTGGGCTGCATATCGGCAGGGTAATCATTCGGTTCAATAAACGCTTTTACAAGCGTTCCATCTTTGTCATTTGGCATTTCAATTGAAACGCCTATTTGCTTATCTTCCACGGCAGCAAAACTGTTGCTCTGCCCGCTTGATTCGCTTGCAGCGCTGCCTGCCGTATTTGCATTTCCGTTTTGACTGCAGGCAGCAAACAGCAACAAAACGCAGCAAAGAAAGACGCCTATTAATCCGATTCTTTTAATACTTTTTCTCATTTTCAGTTACTCCTTAAGATTGGTTTGATCTTGTTTTCGTTTGATCATATCAACCGAACCTAAAATGAACCGCAAAAGAGAAAATTTTTGATCAAAAAACAAAAAAAGAGGGATTACCCTCTTTTCATCAAACCGGTCTGTTTATTAAGAAAATTTTTTAATGGTAAATGTAAAGGTAGTACTTACGTTTTCCACGCTTTGAACGGTGAGTTGTCCGTTTAACCTGTCAGCCATGGCTTTGGCAATTGAGAGGCCTAATCCAAAGCCGCCTGTTTCACTGTCACGCGAAGCGTCCACGCGGTAGAACCTGTCAAAAAGCCGCGGAATATCTTTGGCGGGAATTCCGCTGCCACTGTTCTTGACTGTAAACTCAACATTGCGTTTACCTTTCTTTAATGTGACCTCAATTGTTCCGCCCTCGTTTGTGTTCTTCACGGCGTTATCAAGCAGTATCGTAACAATCTGCCTCACCTGATCCGCATCGCTAATAATGTGTATACCGCTCTCAATTGCTTGCGGGAGCTCAATTTTCTTTTCATAAATAATTGCCTCCAATGAAAGTACCGCTTTTGAAACGCACTTGCTGTAGTCAAAATCCGCATGCTTATTTTGAATTTGTGTATCTTCCGTTTTAGCCAGAAGCAGCAGGCTTCCTGTCAGTTTGCTCATCCGGGCTATTTCATCCTGAATATATCCGATCCATTTTTGCTGGTTTTCAATTGTTTCTTCCTTTTTTAAAAGCAATGCGTCCGTGTTGGCTTGAATAATTGCGAGAGGCGTTTTTAATTCATGGGAAGCGTCTGCAATAAACCTCTGCTGCTTTTCCCATGCTTCCGCAACCGGTTTGACTGCCCGATTGGCCGAAATCAGGCTGATTAAAAAAACCATGGCAATGGTAATCAGGCCCGCCAATATAAAAGTTCCGGCAAGATCGGACAGTGTTTTTTGCGACTGGGTAATATCCATGAAAAATATTTGATATTTGTCCGAACCTTCCATAAGGTTGAAGGTATATGTCCATTTTGTTTTGCCCAGAGTCAAAAGGGAACCACTTTTTTGATCATGCCATGTCGTTAGGATCATCGTTTTATAGGCTTCCTCTATTCCCGGCCTTGCAAACTGGTTTTGATCAACCGATCCGTCCGAATCCACAATTACGCTGAAATATGTAACGTTCCCCAGATTTTGTGTGCCGTCATAAACATCTACAGTATGAATCAAAACGCTTCCCGCTGCAGGAACAGGCGTTTCTTGATTTTTTTGGACAGAAGAGGGCAATAACGTCAATTTTTCTTTGTTTTCAAGCCGTAGAGTATTGTATGTAGACAAATAGATCACAGCAAAAATAACAAGAAAAACTGCCAGAGTCAGGAGCATATTGGATAAAAGGAATCTATTGCGCAGTTTCTTAAACACTCAGTCCTCCGCCTCCTTTGACGCAAGAATCTATCCCAACCCTCTTTCCGTTTTAATTTCAACACCGGCTTCAATGCAGCTTAATTTTTTCCTCAAAAAAGATATATATACTTCAACAATATGTTCGTCCGCTTCCGTATCAAATCCCCAAATTTTCTCAATAATCATATTTTTAGAAGTTACCATGTCGTTTCGTTTCATCAAAAATTCCATCAGTTGAAATTCTCTTGCGGATAATTTTACGGAATCACTTTGGCTGCTCATATATAAAGTATTCGGATTCAGTTCCACATCATAAGCCTGAACGATTCCATCCTGCATAAGCTCACCCTTTCTTCGCCCCAGAGCGCGCAGACGTGCAAGAAGCTCTTCCGTTGGGAAAGGCTTTACAAGATAATCATCCGCTCCACTGTCCAAACCATTAACTATATCCGCAGTCTCTCCTTTTGCTGTGAGCATAATAACGGGGGTTTCAATCTTCTTCCGGCGTATCTCACGCAGAACTGAAATCCCGTCTTTTTTAGGCAGCATGATATCCAGTATAATGATATCGTATATCCCTGTAATCGCGCAGTCCAGCCCATATTCTCCATCTCTGGCCAGGTCTACCAGGTAATTATTTTCTTTGAGTATTTGAGCAATGGCTTCCGCCAACCGCTTTTCATCTTCAACCATTAAAATTTTCATTCACTGCATGCCTTCTGAAATCAATCATAATTCAGATTTTATTTTATCCTTCCAATCTTAAATGAACCTCAAAATCGGGAATGCGAGTATGGATATTATATATGGTTGAATGGATATTGGCAACTTATGTCTTTTACAAATAGCAAAACATCCGATTTTTAAAAGCGATATTATACGCGTTCACATCTTTGTATAAAAAAAGAGCCACCATATTGTGGTATTTTTTAATGACCCCAACGCGAATCAATCCTTATCCAAAAAGTTGGCGCTACCAAATCCGGTTGTCGGGTTATAGGAGATAGGCTATTAAAATTTCACAAAAATTGTTGAACTTTAAATATAGTATACTGTCTCTACAATTATTAGCATATATGGTACAATATTGATAAATAAAATAAATAATTGATTAGGACAATATAACATAAAAAAGCTAGAAAGAGAGGAGATTTCTGAAGATGTATAATTTAAAATTTATGATAATCCCTCTGGTATTGGTATTGTTGCTCACATCGTGTACACAGCAAATTGTTACTCCGAAGCAAACCGATATCGTACCAACGGCAACAGAACCTTCATCGCAAACTGACAGCGTCCCAACGGCAACAAAACCCGCATCAATAATTAATCCACTCACACCTAATTTAGGTATAAACGTGGCCAGCTTGCCTAAGACAGTAACGGATGAGGATATGAATTTTAAACTAAATACAGTTGAAAGTATATATGGGTTTTCAGGAAAGGACGTTTCCGATAAAGATTTTTCACAGCTATCTCTTAAAAGAATTTCAGAGATTTCTTTTGATACGAATACCATATGGGGAGAAAGCAATCAGCTTCCGCAGGATTTTTCACCTGAGACATGGCTGGAAACAAGCAAAGATCCCGGGTTACAATTGAAGACACTTCATAATAACGGCTATACCGGTAAGGGAGTATCTGTCGCAGTTATCGATAAACCTATCCTTAATGGTAATAAAGAGTTCGCTACGCATCATTTTATTTATACTGAAGAGGCGA
>DBTI01000193.1 GCA_002306975.1 Ruminococcaceae bacterium UBA1320 | reverse complement strand
CCCCCCCCCCCCCCCCCCCCGAAAGCCGATGCATATTGATTTTGCCCCCCTCGGCGCGCCCAAAGCAAACCCGCTCCGCATGAAACGCCAGCTCAGCGATTTCGTAGGTAGTCCATTTATCCTGCCGCATTTCGTTAAATGCAGCTATTACCGCAGTAGCAACGCACGAAGAACCTCCCAAACCAGATCCCACAGGGAAATCAGAGCGCACATACAAATCGAACCCGAAACCGGGTTTAATTACCGCGACAACAGAAGTTAGTAGGTCATTTTTAGGAAACTCCTCCAAAAGCTCCAGTATGGAAGGGTATTGACGATAGGTTTTCAAATCCTCGGAATGGATGTGTATACTATGATCTGACCGTGGAATCAGTGTAACGTGAGAATACAATGCTACCGTTGTACTTAATACGGCGCCGGGGTTATCAACAAATAGATAAGTTAAATCGGATCCGCCACCACCAAAACTAACTCGCACAGGTGCTCGCGAACGGGTTAGAATAGGCGCTTCCGGCGATGAAATTGCATAATCAGGCGTTATCAGATCAATCAGTTTTCCATCAGCATCGACCTTAGGTATAACGCCAAACCCCAGATCAAATAGTTTAAGCAGTTCTTCGCGCGTCGAATTTGGCCCGATAAAACGATAATTTCCGTTCATGCAAGCCGTTATGCTTGAGTCTGTTTCTCCTCCATGCAAAAGAAAACGCCGTATATCGCCATTTGTAACGATGCCCACAAGACGCTTGTTACCGTCGACGACAAAAGCTATTTGAAAACGACTGGACTCGATACTGCCAATAGCAGTCAAAATGGAATCGCTTTTGGAAAGCATTAACTTATTTACTAGCTGATTCACTATCAACTTCCACAGCAATTCAAGTAATTAAAAAAAGAGCATATAAAATTTAAATGCTTATCCTCTATTCGATATTGCATTTTCCTCTAAGAAAACCCCAATCTTTTCCGCCATGAAATCAAGCATATCCCGTGTCAACCCTGGATACGTACCTATCCAGAAAGTACTATTCATCACTATATCGGTATTTTTCAGTTTCCCGGCCACACGATAATTCATTCCCTTCATGTATGGCTGACGCGTCAGATTACCCGCAAACAGCAAGCGCGTACCGATTTTGTTTCTATCCAGATACTGCAATAAGTCGACGCGTTTAATACCGCTTTCCTCTCGGAGCGTAATCGGAAAACCAAACCATGATGGGTCACTATTTTCTGTGGCCTCAGGAAGAATCAAGGATTTTTCACAATTCCTCAATGCATGCCTTAAATAATTATAATTATTCTTACGTTGTATAATAAACTGTTGAAGACTGTCCATTTGGGCCAAACCGCAGGCCGCCTGCATATCTGACAACTTCAGGTTATAGCCTAAATGGGAATATGTATATTTATGATCGTATCCCTCGGGCAAATCGCCGAGTTTCTTGCAATAACGTTGTCCACAGGTATTATCCTTACCGGGTTCGCAGTAGCAGTCACGCCCCCAATCCCGGAAAGATTCAACGATCTGTTTAAGCTTTCCATTATTTGTAAAAACCGCCCCCCCTTCACCCATGGTAATGTGATGAGCAGGGTAAAAGCTTAAAGTTGCAATATCTCCGAAAGTACCAACTGACTGCCCGTTGTAAGTAGCGCCCAAAGCGTCGCAACAATCCTCAATAACCCAGAGATTATACTTCTTTGCCAGCGACATAATTGCATCCAAGTTATATGGATTACCCAAAGTATGAGCGAGCATAATTGCTTTTGTTTTTTCACTGACGGCAGAGTTAATTTTTGCTATATCAATATTATATGTCGGGATATCCACATCTACAAAAACAGGAATAGCGCCCAACTGCAGAATAGGGTTTACCGTTGTTGGAAAACCGGCTGCAACAGTAATCACTTCATCGCCCGCCATAATCGCGAGATCGCCTAATTTGTACGAAGTCAACGCTGCAAAAGCAAGTAAATTAGCGGAAGACCCTGAGTTAGTAGTTAGAACATACCTTACTCCAAGAAAATCTGCCAAGCGCCGCTCAAAAGCGTTGTTAAATCTACCGGTTGTCAGCCAACCATCCAGGGAGGCATCGACCATGTATTGCAATTCTTTCGCACCGAGCACTTTACCGGATACCGGTACCGCGGTCTTACCAGGCGTAAAATTTGCTTCGGTATATTGATACTCTGCAAACATACCGGCCGCATGCGTTGTATTAGTACGCAGTATTTCTAAAATTTTCTCGCGCTTCAGTTTCCCCACTGCCGTCAGAAAGTGAGCATCGATAAACGCCACTTTATCCAACAAAACAAGGCAAGCAATTTTAAGTGTCCCCGATTCCAAATCCGCTTGTGTTAGTAGAGTAGCGCTAGATGAGACGACATAGCTATCGCTTTGAGCGCTGATGCGCGCCAACTTAAGCGTTTTACTATTTTTTTCTGACCACCCTATGACCACCGCCGGGCTGATATTTTCTGATAGCCCACTGGCGAGCGGGATTTTCACCAAGACTATTTCACCGACTCTCGACATTTAAAATATCCATCCAGTCTATACTTGAATCATCTTTCGCTTCTGCAAAATTAATGAGCAATGATGCCTCAAATGCATCCAGACTACACAAAATATCTTCAGCTAAAACACTCAGTATGCATTGCTCGTGTATTATTTTGCCGTCATCCGACAAAGGCAAGTCAGCCGCAAATATTCCTATCCACTCTACATCACCGGCACTAACATCGAAATCATGGCATGCACAACGAATATCCTTGCCCGCGCGAAGCGGTTCCATCTTAATCACATCCATCCTTCATCTCAGCATTAATCCGGGGGGCTTTCTATACTCATGGCAAACAGCGTATGTTAGCTTATAGCGCATATAAAATACCATCCTGCCTTATAACGGCCGTGACACTTTCTCGCACTTTCTCAAGCCCTATACGCTCTCATTCAGCCAAGACATTAATAACAATAATATTTATATATATCAATGAATTATGAATCGCATAAGTCGCCTATAAAAACAGGAAGACTGCCTGTGTGTTTTCGACACGAGCCCGATCGCCGGCAGAGCCTAGCGATTCTAGGATTTTATGTGTGCGCTGATGATTTTATCCTATACTTAACATAACAGACAGACTTTCCGCGTGATGGCTTTGCCCACCCCGTCTTAAATCAGAG
>DBTI01000053.1 GCA_002306975.1 Ruminococcaceae bacterium UBA1320 | reverse complement strand
AACGGAGTGCGCAGGGTGAGCGCATTTAATATAATCAGCCCGATGTTACACGCGGATGTTGTTATTTCCGCGGCAAAGCTGAAGACGCACGGACAAATGGTCTATTCGGGAGCGGTGAAAAACCTTTTCGGTTCGATTCCGGGTCTTGCAAAGCCGGAATTTCACTACCGTTTTCCGGAAAAACCTGATTTTGCCTCAATGATAGTTGATTTGTGTGAAACAATAAAGCCGGCGATCTCATTCATTGACGGCATCGTCGGGATGGAGGGCAACGGGCCGACCGGCGGAACGCCAAAAGAACTCGGGCTTTTGTTTGCGGGCACAAACCCGCATTCACTCGACCTTGTTGCCTGCTCATACATCGGCTACACAAGTGACAAGATTCCAACGCTTGCCGAAGCAGTCAGCCGCGGTCTTTGCCCTGCTGATGTTTCACAGGTAGAGGTGATCGGTGACGGAGCGAACGAAAAGCCAAAAAAATTTAAAGTGCCGGATTCATTTTCAATTGATTTTACCGAGAATCTGCACCTGCCTGCTTTTTTAAAAAAACCAATTGAAAAGCTGGCTACACCGCGTCCGGCCATTATTAAAAAGACCTGTATCGGCTGCGGGAAATGCGCCGAAAGCTGCCCGCAGCATACGATTGTTATAAAAAACCGGATAGCGGAAATAGATTATTCAAAATGCATACGTTGTTATTGCTGTCACGAAATGTGCCCCAAACGCTCAATAAAAATCAAACGCAACTGGCTTTTTAGAATGTAGGGGATGGATTTAAAATAGAAAGCATCGTTTTAAAAGCAAATGCAAAAATCAACCTGACGCTCGATATAACAGGCAGACGCGCCGATGGTTATCATGAAATTGAATCAATCATGCAGTCTATAAATCTGCATGACACGGTAAAAATAGAGCGCGGCGAGGGTATCGCCGTCGCTTGCTCCGACACACGGCTTTGCGGCGGGGAAAACCTCGCCTATCGTGCGGCGGAGCTTTTTTTTAATGCGGCGGGGATAAAAGGCGGCGCGAAGATTCAGATAGAAAAGCGTATCCCCGTAGCCGCCGGTCTTGGCGGAGGAAGCGCGGACGCAGCCGCGGTTATTGTGGGGCTCAACGCGCTTTACGGCACAGCGTTTTCGCCCGAAAAGCTGTGTGAAATCAGCCTTCGCGCGGGCGCTGACGTACCGTTCTGTATAAAAGGCGGCACGATGCTTGCAAGGGGAATCGGTGAAATTCTCGTCCCCGCGCCGCCAATGCCCGATTGCGATATAGTTGTAGCAAAGCTCGGAGAAAAAAGCTCAACCGGCAGCCTATACGCCCGGTTTGACAAATACGGAGCCAAAAAAAGGCCGGATACGCAGGCAATGAATGCGGCGCTTTTATCTGCAAACCCAGATGCTGTCGCAGCGAGGTTATGCAACGCCTTTGAGGAGCTTGTGCCGCAAAGTGAAGCACTCAAGCGGATAATGCTTGACTGCGGGGCGCTTGGTGCGTCGCTGAGCGGGAGCGGCCCCTCTGTGTTTGGCATTTTTAATAACAGGGAGAAGGCAGAGGAATGCGAGAGGGCGATTGGTGCGGCTGCGCATTTGTGCGCAGCCGCACCAATCGGGTGCAAAATAATATAAATATTTTCTTTTGCTTTTTATGGGCGACCGTTGGTCGCCTTTTTTTATTTTACGGTTCAGAATAAAATTCCTCATAACCTCTTTGACATTCATGCCGCGACTGGCATAGTTGTTATTAGAAGAATATACTTTAAAACAAATATATGAGTAGTTGTCATCACGGCGTGGGTTTGCTATTAGAAGAATGTTGATTTAATTCAGAAACAAAAAATAAAATTGTATATACCCATATTTTCCTGTCAACACTCCCTTTGTAACGAAAAGATACATTGACAGGAGATACGGACTGATGAAATTACTTAAAATTGAAAAAGCAATACTCTTTGGATTGTTAATAACAGTATCAGCGACAATGCTCTCCGGCTTTTCCGGTTTTTCCACACAATGTGATGATATAAGAGGCAGGGTTCTGCGCCTGCATATTCTTGCAAATTCCGACAGTGCAGTGGATCAGCAGCTCAAGTTAAATGTGCGTGACAAAATTCTCGAGCAGTCTGCGGAGCTTTTTAAATCGGCGCAGTCAAAACAGCAGGCAGAGGAAGATGTGTGTGAAAAATTGCCGGAAATAGTAAAAGTCGCACAGGCTGAGGTGAACAGAGAAGGTTATTCTTATAAAGTCGGTGCAAACCTTGTGCATATGTATTTTTCAACACGCACGTATGGAAATGTAACACTACCCGCCGGTGATTATGATGCGGTGCGGATTACAATAGGCGCGGCAAAGGGCCATAACTGGTGGTGCGTTCTCTATCCGTCTTTGTGCCTGCCAGCCGCTGAAAAACCAACTAAGCTTGGCGATGTGCTAACCCCTAACGAGGTTAATATTGTCAACGGAACAGGCAAAAATGGCGTTGTTATAAAATTTAAATCGGTTGAACTTTGCGAGCAGTTTAAAGATTTTTTAAAATCTCACGGCATAAGTTTTTTCTGAGTATAAATTGGTAGAATTTATATATTGAGCCAATTCTTTAAGTAGTGTATAATAATGTTAAAAAACAACGTAAGGATTATTCATGCAGTATTTAAAAGATGACATTAAGAATAAAATAATGCAATCGGCGCTTGCGGAATTTCGCGAAAATGGCTATGAGGGATCCTCAATGCGTGAGATTGCGGCAAACGCGGGAATCGTCAGCGGCAATATTTACAGATACTTTAAAAACAAAGAAGACCTTTTTAATTGTATCGTTGAACCTGCATATGGCATGATAGACAGGCTGATGCTTCAGTTTAAAAAAGAAATGGAAGACAACTCCGAAACGCTTGTCGGAAGTGACTGCTTTAAGGTAGTTAAATCTATTTCTTCGCACATCCTGGAGATATTCACCAGATACAGCACCGAAACGCTTATTATTCTCGATAAAAGCCAGGGTACAAAATATGCAAACAGCAAAGAAAAACTCAAAAATATTTTGTCAGGCGTATTGCACGATATTTATCATGCGGAGCTAAAAAAGCATGGTAAAGAGTTGAAAGACGATTTTATTCTTGATATTATGTCTTCTTCTTTTATTGACGGCGTGTGCCTTATTTTGAGGAACTGCAAAAACAGTGAACATGCCATAGAGTTGTTTGATTCCTGGAATAACATTGTTTTTCGCGACTTATATCAAAGAATATAAAAAAGCCTTTGCCAATTGAATGAACAATTGGCAGAGGCTTTTTACATATCGTCATTATAGAATTTTAATTTGCTTTTACATATTGCGTCAGACCATAGGTTACGGGCACGCCGCTTCCCGTTGTGAAGGGGCCTTTTACAAGATAAACTGCAGTGCTGACAGCCTTATCATTAACACTGATGGTAAAGGTTTGCGGGGCGGCGGTTAACGGTTGATAACTAAACACCTGTTCTCCTGTGCTTAATGTGGTAACCATCATCATGCTTCCGCCGTCAAGGGAGGCTGTGGCAGAAAAGCTTTTGCTTCCGGCCGTATAATTCTTATCGACGACAAGGGAGTAAGCGTCACCGCTTCCTGTGCCTGAACCACTTCCGCTGTTAGTTAAAAATATGCCGTTTGAAGCACGGTTAAGGTCGACAACTCCATCAACACCGGCAACACTGCCTTTAGGAAATCCTACGCCATCACCTGCATATTGCCACATCGTCCACTGATGCCATACATTTGTATCTTTGGGCGAAGCGCCGTCAGGGTAGGAAATCCATAGCTTATATGTAGATAAAGATGAATCAAGATAACTGTTTATAAAATTAGTAGATGAATAAATCATTATATCCTGTCCGCTTATACTTTTAAACTCATCAATAAACGCTTTAACTGCATTAGTAATTTGAGCTTTGCTAAGAGGTGACATGTTATCAGCTTCGTTAGTCTCTTCAATATCTAGAACGGGAATACACTCATAATTGTAATCTTTAATGGAGTCGTAAAATCTATCTGCTTGTTGCTTATCTACAGTGATATCAGCATATGGATATAAATAGTGGTAGAATCCATATTTAAGATGGACACTTTCAGATGATTCCGCATTATTAATAAAATTTGCGTCAGTAATTGTCATGCCACCAGTGGCTTTTATATATATAGCATCAAGGTTTGAAGCGGCTGTATCCCAATTATTAACGTTATTCCAATGGCTAATATCGGCGACACGCAAATTTGAATTTGTGTCGACAGGGCTCATCCCGGTGCTTGCAGCGGAAACGCTAAAACCGCCGGCAAATGAACAAGCGGTTAAGGCGACAGCCAAAACACTGCTCAATATTATTTTCTTCATTATGTACCTCCAGCAGTAAGCCAAAATTTTACCAAGTCAGTAAATATATTATAGAATATTTTTGATTTAAAATCAACCAATAAAAGCTGCCGCAATTGCGGCAGCTTTTATAAAAAGAAAAATTCATTTTCCTGCTTGAACTTTTTTGCGGTATTTAACAGGTGTAAAACCCTCCTGTTTGTTGAAACAGGTAATAAATTGCGGAACGGAATGAAAACCGCAGGCGGCGGCAATGGATGAGGTGCTGTAATTTGTTTTTTTGAGCAGCCTCTTTGCAAAATTTAGACGCTGGCTTATTATGTACTGCTGTGGGGAAATGCCTGTCAACTCTTTAAACTTGTGCCTGAACCTATGATAGCTTAAACCTGACATTTTCGCAAACGTTTCAATATCGATGCCATTGTGGCTTTGTGATTCCATCAGATGTAATATGTAATTAAAGTTTTCGACTTCTGTTTCTTTTTTGGTGTCTGTTGCTTTAAATAGCCTGCTGGTTGCGATTAAGGTGGTATTAAGGAGAAGATTGAGCATGTTTTTACGCTTATATCCGCGCCCCACAAATTCTTCCTTCATCATGCCAAGCATTGCCGCGACGCTAAGGTCATCGCTGTCTTTAACAATAGTCGGAATGTTTTTAAAACCGTAGTCACTGCCACTGTAGCCCACGCAGACATACTCACACCTGCAGTCGCTTTCAACACGGAAATTTACATCTGCGGGAATAATGATAACGTCATTTGGCTCAAGATGATGCTGACCGCCCTCAAAGTATAATGTGCAGCTTCCGCTTAGACGGTTAATATAGATCAGCTCAAAGCTAAGATTCGATCTCAAGATTTTCTGATCAATCGGTTCAAATACACATTCGACGAAAAAAAGCAATTCGCAATAGTTCAATTGCAGATACCTCTCATTCTTTGAATTTGAGCGGTCAACTTATTACAGTTTAATACTTTCACTGGTAAGTAAAAATCAGCGTTAAGCCGGCGTAAGTAATAAACATTTGAAATTGAGTATAAAAATTTATATTTTAGAAAGTTTGTTTCAAATCCAAATCAGCCAATGTTAATTCACTACCTATTATTTTACTATTTTATTTATATCTATACAACAAGAAATGTTAAGCTTCGTCGTAATTTTCACAAAATCGCACTTTTAAACTATAAAAATTGTAATAGTTTACGGTAATGTGAATATGTTCAGGCGTAAATGTTGAATAATTATAATTTAGGAATGTATATGAAACGTCTGGATATTATAACAAATGTATGTTATCTCAAACTACAGGTCTATTCTAAAGCTGATGTACAATTAAAATGCTGCACCATGTAAATAGGATAACGGGGGTAATTTGATGAACACAATTTTAATGTGCGGTTCCGAAAATGGGATAGAAACGGTAAATATGCTTTTTGCGGCAATCAGGTCGGCGCATTACGGTGCGATTCATATTAATGACGACTCGGTTTCAATAATTCCGCCAAAGGTTGTAACTCCGGATTTTATCGTAATAGACAGCAAGGTAATAAAAAACGTGCATACACAGGGCGGCATCGCTCTTTTCAGAAAACACGTGCCTGCAAGGCAAAACCGCGCCTACGCACTGGAAATTCCCCCCGCATTTTTTGCTGTGATTGATTCTGACAGCAGTGAAGCGGCGGATATGCTTAGGGGCGATGGGATACAGACGATAACCTGCGGCCTTTCCCAAAAAGATACGGTTACCTTTTCAAGCCTTGAAAACGACCGGGCCGTCGTCAGCCTTCAGCGCGGATTAAAAGCGCTCGACGGCTCTCATATTGAGCCGGTGGAGGTTCCGATAACGTTTTCTCCTGCCCACAGCGAATATCCCATGCTTGCGGCTGTTGCGGTTTTGCTGCTTTCGGGTGTCGCGATCCCCGAAGCGGGGCTTAAATTAATCTAAGATCTGTTTTGAAAAAATCAGGTTTAACTGGAATAGCTGCAAAACTCATTTTTTTCTTTTTCACAGCTTCCGACCAAAAATAAACAGTCATGACAAAATTTACACTTAATAATCGAATGGACTTTGATAACAATATTAATGCAAACGCAGAAAAAAACCTTTTCGATTAAGGAGAGATATATAATGGCAAACACAAACAGCAGCAACGAAGCACTTGTTCCACAGGCTCGCGAAGCCCTCAACCGTTTTAAGATGGAGGCGGCAAGCGAGGTTGGCGTTACACTTAAGCAGGGTTACAACGGTGACCTTACCTCAAGACAAGCTGGCTCAATCGGTGGCCAGATGGTTAAAAAGATGATCCAGCAGGTAGAAAACAGCATGAAATAAGCCATAAGGCTTATGAAAATGGCTCCCCGTCAGGGGAGCCATTTTTATGCGATCAGCGAATAAGAGAATATGCCCGTGATAGCAGCAGAAGTATTCTGCATGCCTTGATTTTTTCAAGCCATAAAAATAAAGAGAGCTTTGAAAAAGGCATTGATTTCAGGTTAAGTGATTTGAGCGCGCCGGATATTTCCGGCGTATTTACAGTTTCACAGATTTTTTTGTGTTTTTCTTTTGAACTGATCGATACGGTGTTTACATAATAGTTGATAATATGAATAGATTCAATGCAAATTTTGTTGTCAAGCCGTTTGTGAAAAGCCTCGTCGCAATTGTTGCCGTCAATAAATTTGCGCAGATAAAGATACCTGTTCAGCTTTGCGTTCAAAAAGCCCTCGTTATATTTTTTTGTCAACGATTCGTCACAGTCGCGGTAATAATAGAAAAACTTAGCCACATGGGTTATTTTTGAAGCGTAGTATGTGAAGTTAAGATTAAACAGATGATCCTCGTTATAATAGGTGCTCTGGTTCGGAAAACGCAGCCTGTTGTTTTTTATAACTGACGCCCTGTAAAGACCGAGCCAGACATAAGAACTGTAGTCCGCAAACGGGCAGAAGGATTTGTAATTATAAAGTTCGCCGTCGCCGTATCCGAAGAAATACGGCAGCATCGCATTTTGAATTTCTTCTTTATTATACGTCCGGTTGCCGGAAAAATCGGATTGCACATTGATGTTTCCGTTTTTAGTCTCGGCAATATAATCACAGAAAACAAGGTCGGAGCCGTTCTGAACGGCAGATTCATAGAGCTTTTTGAACATTTCGGGCGAAACCCGGTCGTCAGCGTCCGCAAAACCGATAAACTCACCGCGCGCCGCTTCAATGCCGCTGTTTCGCGCTTCTCCGGGGCCGCTGTTCTTTTTGTGAATGACCTTTACCCGCTCATCCTTTAAAAAGCTGTCGCAAATTGCGGCGCTTTCATCGGTTGAGCCGTCGTCAACAAGTATAAGTTCAAAATTCCGCAGCGTTTGACCGAGAATGGAGCCGACACATTTTTCAAGATGTGCGGCGGCGTTATACACCGGAACAACGACACTGACGGCAATATTTTCCTGCATTTATAAAACCCTGCTTCCATACCCTGCGAATGGCGTGGGTATTGATATTGACACCTGTTTTATGATACAATATATTCTTGTAAATTAAAAGACTTTTTTTATATAGCGCGTGTTGTTATCGTGTTTTTTGTTTCCTCCGCCGAAGTCGGTGGAAAACAACTGCTGATTGCTATCGATTAAATTAACGCGGTTTTTGCGTAAAATCATTAAAATAAAGTTGAAATATACGGCTGACTGCTGAAAATTTTAAGAGACGGATTCATCTGCCGCGCACTGTGCGCATTATTGCGCGGCTTATTACCTCTGTCAGCCCAAAGGCTGCCGCTTTTATTTAAAAAGCGACGGAATGGAGGTCGCATTGAAGCTGTTGACCATCGCCGTGCCAAGCTATAACGTTGAAAAAACGCTGGGCGCGACGCTCGAATCGCTCTGCGTGAGCGAGGTTATCGAAAAGCTCGACATTATTGTTGTTGACGACGGCTCAAAAGACGGCACAGAAAATCTGGCAAACGGCTTTGCCCAGAAATATCCCGACAGTGTCCGTGTTATAAAAAAAGCCAACGGCGGTCACGGCTCGGCGGTAAACACCGGAATCGACGCCGCACGCGGCAGGTATTTTAAGGTTGTCGACGGGGACGACAGGCTGTCGCACGATGGCCTTATTGCGCTTGTGCGCCGCCTTGAAACCAGTGACAGTGATCTTGTGGCTTCAAACTATAAAAAGGTTCTGCCTTCCGGTGAAGACGCGGGGGAGATGAATTTTTCGGGCATTGATTTTCAGGCAAAATATCTTTTCGACCGGCTGCCGACCGACGGCTCGGTCTATTTCGGAATCCATTCAAGCACTTTCAGAACGAAAATTTTAAAAGAAAACGTCATACGCCTTCAGGAGCACACCTTTTATGTAGATACGGAATATGCGCTTCTGCCCATTCCGTTTGTCCGCACCGTTGAGTTCCTTGAAGACTGCGTTTATCTTTACACCGTCGGCAGCGCTCAGCAGAGCATTGACGCCGGAAATTTTGTAAAACGTTATGACGACCATCTTCGCGTAGTCATGCGGCTTGTTGCTTTTGCCGCAAGCTGTGTGGCGGATAAGCCGCACAGGGAATATATATACAGTGTGCTGGGAAAGCTCTGCTTTACGCAATATATGCTCGCGGCGTTTTATGACGAGGATCTAAAGCGGGGCAGGCGCAGGGCGCGCGAGTTTGACGGGTGGCTCAAGGGTGACCGGCGGCTTTACGACGCTCTTTCAAAAAGTGTCTATATCCGGTTTATCCGAACAACCAATTTTAAAATTCTACCGCGCGGCGCGAAGCTGAAAAAAGCTGTGCGCGGTGCTTTCAGCGCGGTTAAACGGTTGACAGGCAAGCGGAAACTCACCTATTAAAAATGCATTTGCCGACCATATTTGTGGTCAAAAGATAAATAAAAAAATTCCGCGGCGCGGTAAAAACGCCATGCGGCAATTTGGAGGAAAATTTATGAAAGGCATTATTCTTGCCGGCGGCGCCGGTACGAGGCTTTACCCGATAACCAAGGCGATTTCAAAGCAGCTTCTTCCGGTGTATGACAAGCCGCTCATCTATTACCCTCTTTCGGTCGTTATGCTTGCGGGCATCCGCGATGTTCTTATCATCTCGACACCGCGCGACCTTCCGATGTATGAGGATCTTTTGGGCGACGGAAGCGAATTTGGCATCAATATTCAATATGCAGAGCAAAGTGCGCCGAAAGGGCTTGCCGAAGCGTTTATTATCGGCGCGGACTTTATCGGCAGCGACAGCGTCTGCCTTGCTTTAGGCGATAACTTCTTCTATGGTCAGGGTCTGTCGCCGATTTTGACGCGCGCCTCTGAACTTACCGACGGAGCAACCATTTTTGGCTGCTATGTAAAAAATCCGTCCGCTTTCGGTGTCGTTGAATTTGACAGCGAGGGCAATGTGCTTTCAATTGAGGAAAAACCAAAGGTTCCGAAATCAAATTATGCTGTCCCAGGGCTTTATTTCTATGACAATAAGGTAATTGATATAGCGAAAAACGTCAAGCCGTCACCGCGCGGCGAGGTTGAGATAACCAGCGTAAACAACATCTACCGCGAGGCCGGCAAGCTTCGCGTGGAGCTTTTCGGTCGCGGACTCGCGTGGCTCGACACAGGTACATGCCAGGGGCTTTTGCAGGCTGCGAACTTTGTTGAGGCGATTGAGACTCGTCAGGGCTTTTATGTGGCGTGTCTTGAAGAAATTGCGTTCCGCAAAGGGTATATCAACCGTGACGGGCTGATAAAGCGCGCTAACGCGCTAGGAAAAACCGAATACGGCAGTTATCTGCTTGAGATAGCCGGGGAATAAGAATATGTCTGCGGTGGAGACAGCGGCGGTAATACTTAATCACAACGACAACGACAACGCGTTAAGGCTTGTCGCCGCGTTCGAAAAATACAGCCCGGTCGGCAAAACAGTTGTTGTCGACAACTCCGGCGACAGCGGCGTAAAGCAGCTGCCCGGCGAAAAGGCCGAGCTTTTGAGAGTGGAAAACAACGGGTATTCCGCCGGCAACAATGCCGGTCTTGCCTTGATTGATCAAGAGGGCGGGGCGGAATATGTAATCATATCAAATCCAGATGTTTTTGTTGAAGAAGACGCTGTCACCGCCTGTATTAACTTTTTAAAACAAAATCCGGATTATGCCGCCGCAGCACCGCGGATGCACGCGGCGGACGACACGCTTCACCACTTGGCGGCGTGGCGTGAACGCACATTCCTGTGCGATCTCGCTTACAGCTCTGGCCTTTTGTCGCGCACCGTGGGCATGCGCCGCGAATGTTACCCGGAGAGCCACTTTCAAAAAGCGGTTGCCGAGGTTGACTGCATTGCCGGTTCTTTCTTTGTGATCAAGCGCGATGTGCTGCGTCAGGCGGGGGATTTCGACGAGCACACGTTTTTATACTACGAGGAGGATATACTGGGCTTCAAGTTAAAGCGGCTCGGGTACAGAACGGCGGTTCTCTGC
>DBTI01000132.1 GCA_002306975.1 Ruminococcaceae bacterium UBA1320 | reverse complement strand
TACCGACCCGTTTCGCCGTGCCGCCGCGCACAACAGCGGACACGGCGCAAAATACACCCGTTCACGCCTTCCCGCTGAGCTCGTTTACATTGAGCCCGCGGAAACAAAAAGTCATGCTCTGAAGCGTGAAGCGGCATTAAAGAAACTACCCCGCGCCGACAAGCTTGCGCTGATTGAGCGCGGATAAAAAATCTGCCCTTAGCCTGAAAGTAAAAGAGGCAGAGAATTTCACGCGGAGAATCACTCCCTCCGTCACTCCGTGGCACCTCCATCGTCCGAGGGAAGTAAAGTAAAATGCACTCAAATTGCAGCTATCCCCCTTTAATCGCTAAATTAAAGGGGGATAGCTGTAATGCGGTACTTAAATCCACCCAAGTATGCAAGAGAATATGATGATTCCCAGCGCGTCGACTCCGAATATTGTGCCGACCGCGATGATTTTTTTCTTGACTGTTTCCATATCGTGCACCCAATAGCAGGCAACGAGGAAGGGCATATAGCCGATAAGGAACAGTACGAACGGGAATTTTGCCTGCCACCACCAGTATTCCCAGGAAAGAACGCCGATGTGGTTTAACACGCATTCAACTATTACAAACAATATGGAATTCAAAACCGCAAAGAAAAGGCGGTTAGGGATTCCGAAAACCTTTACCTTTTTGTCTTTTGGCAGCATTTTCGCGCACGCGATACCCGCAACTAAAAACATGAGTGTAATCTCGATGTTCAGACCTATAAATATCTCGTATGAAGATTTTGTCGGCGTGCCCCAGACCGGAGCAAAATCTGTGAAGTGAAAAACAAGACCGTTCCAAATTTCGTTGAACACGTCCATTCCCCAGAAGGCCAGACCCGCGAATAAGACGTTCCAGTTCTTCCTCTCGACCTCAACCGAGTAAACATAGAACACGAAAATGATAATCGGGATTATGTACCAGGAAAAATTCGCTGTACTCCGAAGCTGCGCCAAAGCCAGTTTTGCCGATTCCGCCATTACTTCTCCTCCTCTTATAGTGTTTTGACCAAATTATTGCGCAGGGATGTGCGTGGATTGATGTTATATTAACATATTGCGGTGGAAAAATAAACATATAATTCCATAAATTGATATAAAATAATTTGCTTATCGGCCTGAAATCAACGCTAAAAAAGGCCGCAGTTTATTTTAAACTGCGGCCAATATTATTATGTTATTTTATACAAATTTTCTAGTTATCATAGATTTCTATGCTTTATAATGCAAAAGGTCTAAGGAGCACAAACAATATATTCCATAAATACGGCGGTTCACAAGTTGTTCATTAAAATTTATGTCAAAATCATACTGTTTTAGCGCTTTAAGCCGTCAAACTATGTTGTCAAGAAAGGAATGCTTTTATGCCACGAAGAGGAGAAAACGTTTATAAACGAAAAGATGGGAGGTGGGAAGGCCGGATAATTAAGCCGGGCGGCAAGATTAAGTATGTCTACGCCGCAACCTACAAAGAGGTCAAAGAAAAGAAGAATGATTTGCAGCGGGATATTATGGCTAAAGGGACAAGTACCGTCTCGATAGGAAAAACTGCAACCGAGCTGTTTGAGCATTGGCTCAGCGATGAAGTTCTGGATAGGGTCAAAGCAACAACCCATGAAAACTATTCCTACTGTATAAATAATTACGTCATTCCGTTTTTCAAAAACACCGGAAGCAATTGCATTACCGAACAGACTGTTGAAAAGTTTGTGAAATCAATACGCGATAATTTGCAGATCTCCGAATCATACAAGAGGAAACTGCTTTCAATTTTTAAAACCGCTTTGAGAGATATTCTTAAGACCCATCCGAATTACAGCGCAATCATTCAGAAAGTAATACTGCCAAAGATGCAGAACAGAGAGGTGCAGGCATTTTCGGTAAATGAACAGCGGCTAATCGAAAACGCAGTACTAAATTCAAAAGACAAAAGGGCTATCGGTATTCTGCTATGTTTTTATACCGGCATAAGGCTTGGAGAACTCTGTGCACTGAGATGGGAAGACATTGATTTTGAAGCCGGCACTATGTCGGTTTCAAAAACTGTAGCAAGAACAAAAAACAGCCAGCATGAAGGCAGCAAAACCATGCTTCTTGTCGGCAGTCCAAAGAGTCAGAAATCTATGCGAAAAATACCCTTGCCCGGTTTCCTGATTACAATGGCAAAAGAAATGCCGCTGGTCAGCAAGGAAAAGGGCTGTTATATACTGACCGGAACCGATAAGCCTCTCGACCCGAGGACATACGAGAAGCTATTTAAAAGGATTTTAATAAAATCAGGGGTTAAAGACAGGAAGTTTCACACAATCAGGCATACATTCGCGACGAGGGCTCTTGAGCTTGGTGTAGATATTAAAACCATGAGTGAAATACTGGGGCATTCAAATGTGACCGTAACTCTGAATATCTACGCTCATTCACTGTATGAGCAGAAAAGGATAGCTATAGATAAACTCAATAGTATGCATATGGACCATATGGAAATAACCGCATTTGCCGTCACGGTTCCCGTCAG
>DBTI01000253.1 GCA_002306975.1 Ruminococcaceae bacterium UBA1320 | reverse complement strand
GTCAAAAAAGTTCCGGCGTTGACAATAAGTGGCTCATTGCACTCGGTCAAAACAACATTCTTCTATTTTGCTATGCCCTATACCAACTTTCACAATCCGCTTTCGAGTGTAATGATAGGGCTTTTGACGTGCCCAAAGCCCGAAACCCCGCATAAATACAGTAGAAACAAAAAGCAGTCGTTTTTGAAACGACTGCTTTTTGTTGTCTAATGACCGTACTGTTGATACAACCGAACGGTTTCTGCAAGAGGGTTCAAGCGGGTGCATGCAGCGAAAATTTGCGATCAGACAATTTATCTTAAGTTAATAAGGACTCCTGCGGCCGAGTGAGCTCAGATGTTAACTCAAGTACCCCGCAATATATACCTCTTTAAAAAGGTTACCCCACAAATTGCCGTTTTTCGCAAGGGCATCTGGATTTTCTGCTTTTTCATCAAGGACAATAGCAACTAACTTGGCACCGATAATTTCCCATATTTCAAGAGGACTCTTTTTCCAACTATACTTCCCAGTTGCTTCATCAACCAACACCAAGGCCCGAAAAGAACTGATCAGCGGATACATAATTCCTTTTGGAATAATATACTGAAGCGGATTTTCCTCAAAAAAAGAACTCCCCACCGTGTTTCCGTTATCAAATTTTGAGTATTTCCTTGTTCCATATCTTCTACCGGTTGCACTGGCCTTGGACGGAAAAGCCGTTTCAATGCGTTCCCACAATTTGAAAATCTCCGGAATTATGGGTGTCATGTCTTGAATCATCTTTTCGCGGTTAAATTTTTGTGTTGCCTCAACCGAACTTCCTAATTTAAGGAACTTCCTGAGCGTTGCTTCTTTGCCTGAATAGCATTGAATAGGCTGCGTTTCAGAAAGCACCCCAACAGATGTTTTATATGGATATAGTGATTGGCTAAACATTGCGATTATCGCAATAATCTCGCGGACATCAATGACAGCTATTTTTTCAGCGTCTTTGTCATTTTGATAATACTCATTCATTTTATACTGAACTCGATTGGAAAAAGAAAGCCCTCGTAGAGCCTTTTTGATGACCTCAAAACTCTTTTCCAATTCAGCGATTGATTTTAAATCGACCTGTACAGATGTGTTCCGAGCAGCTGCGAGTTCAACCGGGGAATCAATACCTGTGAATATTTCAAAGAAAACATACTGCTCATCAGAAATCGAATTTCGGCTTTTTGCGTCTAAGATTGCTCTAAGTGTATGGCCGCCGTCAATATTACCGTGAATTGCAGGATCTTCAAGAATAATTGAGACCTCGCTGGATTGATTGTCATAAGATACAGACTGAACAGACATAAGAATCCCACGATTAAGTTCATGAAAATACGGATTGTCAGACAAACTCTCTTTTATTTTTTCTGCCACGTTAGTCGTCATTTTTTGTTCTCGAGGATTTGTTGCCATCCATTCATCAAATTCTTGGGGTATACTGCACGCTTGAACATAACAGACATACTTTACCCGACCACTATTTTTGTCTCGTGGATCTTCCATTTTCTTGAATGCCTTTGCTTTTACAATTAGCTGTGCCATTTCCAAATCTCCTTTAAATAAAAAAATTCTGTATCTTGCAAATGCAAAATACAGAATAACATTAGTCATAAAGACACAGCTAAAATGCACTTCCACATCTGCAAAGAGATACTGGAAACCTAAATGGGAAAAATCCCCCACAGGTTACATACAAATAATAGCATGTATCATTCATTCCGTCAATAGTTAGATGGCCATAATTTTCCGTAATCATTTTGGATGGACAGGTTGCCCGGGCCTCTTAGGCCGCTTTTCTAGTCCATTATTCAACTTGCTTCCGTTTTTGGTAGTGCGCCTTGGATTTTCGCCTATTGCGCTCCGCTTTGCAGTCTGGATTGTCGCAGTACTTTTGTGTACTGCTCTTTCGAACGAAAAAGTCACCGCAGCTAAGGCACGACAGAATGCTCCCCTCAGAGAAGATGCTGTCACTGTCATAATCCAGCGGCGGTGCGTCATCCGCGACCATCCGGGACAAGGTGTACCAGCATATATCAAACACGGACTGCACATCGGCGGCATACACGATGCGCTTTGTGCGAGGGTTTACTTTCAGCTTCATGTGGAATTCCGGGAACAGTGACAGCAGCGTGTTCTGCAGGGCTTCATAATCATCCATAGGGTTCCGAGCGGGTACAGCATCCAAATCGTCGTTATCCCCGAGCAGTTTACTCATTTTATTTGCCTGCGATTTATCCTGTGGTTCGGCAAAATAGGCTTCAAAAAATGAATATCCGTCGTGAAATCGCCCTTCGTAATAAAGCCTCCGCACAAATTGATCGTTACCGCGCCGCAGTTCGTCAAGCGCATACTTAAAGGTAAAGGTGTGATACACATACGACAGATCGCGGATAAATTCATTGATTTCAAAGATGCCGTCCTTTTCGGCCAGAAACCCTAATTGTGAAATATCAAAATCGTCGGCGGACAACATATCATAAAGTGCGTCTATGCTGTACGGATGCGTATTCTCTCTGCACCAATTTATAATAAGGTTAATGTATGACTCTTCACACGAAGGGTCATTCATTTTTTTGAACAGATTACAAAGGTTCGCCAGCAGCTTCTGCCCGGTGAGCGAGTAATCTGTATTTTTTGTCGGCTCACAGCCCAGCGAACAGCGGGGCCTCAGTATTTGAACGCCATCCTCCGTTTCCAAAACATACTCCGGGAATCTGACGGTATGGTAAATCATCTCACCAACGCCACCGATCTCCCCGAAGCCTAAAACATCCGCATGGAGTTCCGGCATAAGCTGTCCGTCCTTTCTTACCGTTCGTCTTACCGACGAGCCTTTGCTCTCGGTAATACAATATACTATAATTTAGTTAAACACAAGAGAAAACTACGAAATCCCTTGTGGCACCTTGAAAACTTCATAGCCCATCCGCGAGAAATACTCCGAAGGATATATGCCACGACGGCTTCAGCCCTAGCGTGTGCCTGAGGAAGCAAACGAGGAGATGTCAAACAAGACACTGCCTCTGGAACTTTAGCGGTATGGGCGCAAACAATCTTTCAGGAAGGAGAAACACATGGAGAAAATCACAATGAACGTTCAGGAGATGGCCGTACAGATGGGCATCAGCTTACCTAAGGCGTACGAACTGACCCGATCGTTTGGCTTTCCTGTAGTAAGAGTAGGCACCCGTGTGCTGATCCCAATAGTTGATTTTCAGAAATGGCTCTCCGCCCAGGCAGTGAGCGGAGCAAATAGCGAAGGGGGTGGCAAAGCATGAAGATTACCATTGAATGCGGCAGCTGCGGCAGAACGGTTGAAACCGATGTGGTCAATATCATAAAAACGCTGATTGAATGCGCCGAACGCAAATCTGTCTACGGCGGCTTTCTATGCGAGGACTGTGTGAAAGCATTGGAGGAGGAAAACTGACATGGAAGGGGGCGGCGACGATGCAAGCCCTGAAGCAAGAAAAAATCTGGATCTGCTGGCGATATGAAGATGTAAACGGTCGCCGCACCAAGGTTCCCTACGCTGCCAATGGTCGCAAGACCGGCACCAACGCAGAATATGCCAACAATCGAGTCACCTATGATGAAGCCGTAAAAGCCGCCGAGGAGCTAGGCGCCACCGGTGTCGGCTTCGTTATCCCGGAAGGAGGCTTCTTCCTCGACGTCGACCACAAGGAACTCTCCGACCCGCTGGTGCAGATGCTACTTGACAGATTTGGCTCCTATACCGAGAGATCTGTCAGCGGCACCGGCCTCCACATCTACGGCAAGTGTGACCTTTCCAAGTTGCCCACCATCACGGATAAGGACGGCAAGACACGGCTGGGCATGCATAACTACATCAAAAACCATCACAACGCCTTCGAACTGTATAATGATGCTTTTACACATTTCATTCAGTCGACCACACTGCCTGAGAGTCCTCAGA
>DBTI01000157.1 GCA_002306975.1 Ruminococcaceae bacterium UBA1320 | reverse complement strand
ATACAGTTGGAGTTCCGGCAATACCTCATGCCTAAAGTCATGAAAGCGATAGAGGCCGGTAAGGATATCCTGTTTACATCTTCCCTGACGGATGATCTGTGCAATGAAATCTTAAAAGCATGTACCGATCATAGCGTTGATTTTATATATTACCCGGAAACCAGGGGGGTCTCTCGAGGCATAGCGGGTGATGATGATTTATTGTGTGATATTGATACCCCTGTGATTTTTGTCCTTGGAACAGGTGAACGGACAAACAAGTTTGAAATTCAACTTGCACTCAGAGAGAATATTATGAAAATGGGCTATAAGGTAAGCCAGGTCGGCACAAGGGAATATTGTGAACTGCTGGGGTTTCACTCCTTCCCCCGGTTCATGTTCGGCGATGCGATATCCGAAACAAGCAAGATCGTATCCTTCAATCGTTTCATTAAGGGCCTAGAACGAAACGAATGCCCTGATGTCATCATTATCGGGATTCCCGGCGGAATCATGCCTTTCAATAACAGCCTGCCGAACAGGTTTGGTATTCTGGCCTATGAAGTATCCCAGGCGGTAACTCCTGACTCAACGGTATATAGCTGCTATTATTCAGAATACACACCCGAGTATTTCAGTAAGATGATCGATACCCTAAAATACAGGCTTGGCTGCAAAGTGGATTGTTACAACATGTCAAATAACATATTTGATTGGGTGATTTCAAGAGCTGAAGGCAGGATAGCTTATACTTCAAGCAATTCGCGGTTTATTGATGAAAAGCTGAAAGCTTATGAACAGCTTGAACTCCCGGTTTTCAACGTGCTGAGTAGTGAAGGGATTGCACGTATGGTAGATTGCCTGATAAACAAGCTGTCGGAGTATGGAGAGACCGAGTGCATTTAATAAGGAGAGGAAATAAATATGGATAAAAACATGGAAAGACTGCTGAAGATACTAAAAGAAAGATTTAGTATGGATCTGTCCGGATGCTGGGCGGATATTCAGGATGAACATCTGCTCGGCAGTAAGTTGGGAATGCAAGCCGGTGATTTGATCTACCTGTTTTTTGACGTTGAAAGGGAATTCGGAATTACAATTCCTACAGAAGAGATAATCAGCGGCAGGTTTAACAGCTTGAGGAATATTGCATGGATGGTTCAGCGTGAACTGGAAGCTGATAACACGTCTATATGTGGCATGAAAGTATCATGATCAATGTCATAATAGTGGACGATGGAATAAATGGAGAACTTTATCATACCGGAAGCTTAAGTTGTGATCTGGAAATTACACCGGAGCTTAATATCCTGGAAAGAAGTGAATACGACAGGTATTTGCACAGCCACGGCACTGTCTGTGCTGCGATAATCAAAAAATATATTCCAGATGCAGAAATAGGCAGTATAAAAGTATTGAATGATAACGGATATGCTGTAAGGGATCAACTTATTGCCGCACTGCTTTGGTGTGCAGACAATGCAGTAAGGCTTGTAAACTTGAGCCTCGGTACAATTGACTTCAGAGATTATGAAGCAGTAAGAAAGGCCGTGAATTATGCTGCTCAAAAAGGAGTGATTCTGGTATCAGCGTGCAACAATAAAAACAGATATACATACCCGGCATCCTTTTCAAATGTCATCGGGGTAAAATGTGATATTGAAGATAATTTGAAAGAAGGAGAGTATAGATATAATTATTATCCTCTGGATGGGATTGACATAACCGCCTGCGCTTCTCATTTCATTGAAAAATATGACGGCAGCGGGAAAACAATATCGGTCTGCAACAGCTTTGCAGCGCCTATGATAACCGCAATTGCATATAATATTCTACGGCAGAGTCCGTCCATATCCCTTGAGGAAATGAAGTACAAGCTTGCGGAGGGGGCAGTAAATTCTTTGCCTGGGAATTGGCATGCCAATATCTATCAAAGGATTGATTGGGTCGATACTGCACTGGTCTTCAATGTGACCTGCGCTGAAAAATTAAAAATGCCCTACAGGTTTACCGTAAAAAGCCAAATTGGCATTGAATGTGCCGACAGCGGAGAAGGCATGGAAAAAGTCCTTGGATATATAAAGAAGAACAGGGACGTCCTGAATGGAATTGATACAGTTGTTGTGAATTTTGCCAATTCGGCCCATACGGCAAATGATGCAAGCCTCATTGAACTGGTGTGTATACTTGAGCATATGGGCAAAAATCTGGTTTTTCTTGACGATCATTGGCCGTATCAAAATATTCGCCATACCGGTGGGAGAGAAAGGATAAAGATATTTTATCCGTCCGTCTGTAAAGCTGTGACAGGTGCTGAAAAAAAAAATATTGGTATGCCTGTGGCTGCTGTCTACGACTTCAGCGGTGCTGAACTTCTCAACTGTCTAAGCAAATTGCAGAGTACATTCCGGAAAAACGGTTATAACGCCATTGCGGCGTCGTACACATGCAAAGGACTTGCAACAGGGGCCGAATATATGTCCGACATTGATCATGTGCTAGGAGGAGAGTCTGGATCGATTTCGCTGGAACAGATAAATCGGGTATACAGCCCTGATATAATTCTTTTAGGTATTGACGCTTCAAATAAGGAACCTGATTACTTTGAAGAACTGGAAGCCAGGTATGAAATAGATATCAAGATTATTATTTCAAATGAAAAAAGTCTTTGTATACAGGTTATGGCTGATTCAGAGACAGAAAGCGAAATTATACCGGTTACCGTACGGGATAAGTATAAGAATGATGCTGCGGAAATCGTGGATATATCCGACGAATTCTACACTGAGATATTATATAGGCAATTAATTCAATCTTTACAGCAATAAAATAACATCAGAAAAGCAATTTGAAACTTATTTTTTGCAACATCCTCTTTAGTCTTTCGACCCCATGAACCATTTGCCGTCCATGTCATCAGCCCTCACAATCATTGACATTACAAAACATAAATGGTAAAATAAGCCATAAAGCAAATTGTAGTGGGGAGTAGTGGTGATGGACTTGGAGATTAAAAGTGTTATTACCTTACTTGAGCTGTTTAGCAAACTTGTCATTCCAGTACGTGAATTTCTTAGGGATATCAGGTTTAGAAGGAATAAGATATGCTACTATATTGATAATTCTACAAAGTCAGTTACAATTTATAAAAACGGTCATGGCATCATTATAAACACTTTAAGGTTAAAGATATTAGATAAACTCGCTTTTAATAAAGATGGCCTGATTAGAACGATTGATTTTTGCAATACGACCAAAAAAAATGTAAAATTGCCACCCTTTGAAGATATGATTAATGCGGATAAAATCAACAGATTTACGGACTATGGATTTTGGTATCAAAGCACTTCTAACGTTATGAAACATCACGTGTTGATTGATGAAGGTACTAAAAAACAGTTATCTTTTAAATTGGATCTTAGTGTTGATATAGATGAGGATGAATTTATTGAGTTCACTTATTCGTTTAGCATACCGGGCCTGTTCCCAATAAGCGATGGGTATTTTGATATAGAAAATGCATTAATTGAGACACCCTTTGAAACTTCTTTGAACATAGAAAATCAAATAAACAAATTTACTTATATTCTTTCATTCGAAAAAGGCATAAAAATTCAAAGTGAAGAAATTAAAGGTATTATAGAAGTCCCAAAGGTGAATAATGGTTTTATTGAGGAAGGTCAAGATGTAAAGCATATTAATGATATATTTTATAACAAATTTTTTTTCACCAAGCGCTTTCCTGCCTTTCAATCGATGTTTAAATTTACTTGGATGATTGACAAGAATCCTTATCAAGGAATATGTCCAAATGGAACTGCTTCTGCGAGTAGCTATAAGAACCCAAACAAGGTTAAGTGAATAAAATAGGATAAATGAGTCAATATAAAACATGACTCATTAAAAAATAGGAGGTCTGACGTTATGGAAAGAGAAAGTGGAAAGTAATTGGTTTTAAGCAACCGAAATCTGTTAAGCCGATAGCGCAGCCTCTTAGATTTAATTTTCAAGAACAAATCAAGATTAACAAACTATAAGTCAAATTCATAAGATATATTACAGTAATTGTAGAGGTGTTAATCTGTATGTACGATTATAAAACGAATACCTTTGGATTTGAATTTTCGAAGAACCAAGAAATCAGAGAGAACAAAGAAAAAGAAAAAAATGATCTCCATGAACATCCAATTGACGAATCATCTTGGCAAACGGATAACTTTCCGTACTGAATCCCAAAATAACAGGCCCCGAATTAACAAACGGGGCCTTTCATCTTGCTTGATAGCCGAGGGTGTTAACTCCGTTTTGTTGCGGATATGTTGGGGCATTCAAAGCCTAACCGTCGAAAAATGAGCGGCGACTTTATAACCTATATACAAAGCGTTTGATTGGAAAGTGCGCATGTCATGTCAAAAAAATGTGTGACAAATACTGCTTGGGATGCATCACTCTATGCCGATTATGAAATCTTCTTTACAATGATTTCGATTGCCTCAACACGCAGCGATTTGCCTGTTGTTCCCGCAATACCGGCCTTTGTAATATTCGCACCGTTTGCTGTGGTCTGCCATGAAAGCCACCCCTTATTCTGCACATGCGCGCGGTACTTTACCTCATAGCCGTCAAGGCCGGAAAGCGTGACTCTGAAAGCCTCCAGTCTCAGCGACTTTCCGATAGTACCTGCAACCACTCCGTTCGATACCGCCGCCATCCAGCCTTTGTTCTGAACATGAGCCTGATAGACGATGGATGCGCCGTCCGGGATGTTTCCGGTCAGCTTAATCTTTACCGCTTCATCACGCAGGGATTTTCCGGTAGTGCCTGAGAGAGCGCCGTCGTTCACGAAACTCTGCCAGCCGATTCTCTGAACATGTGAGGCATAGGTAACGCCTGCGGAGATCGTTTCGGCAGACTTGACCTCAATCGGCGTCAATGCCGACTCTGACAGGCTGGAGGTTACTGCTGTGGCGCTGATTTCATAATCAGTACCCTTTGCCGTTAAAGTCACCGACGCCGCATTACCGGATACTGTGGCAGTATTCATCAGGTAATCGGTTTTATCAGCTGTGTTTACGGCAAGGAAATTGACCTGTGCAACGTCGGAAGAAAGACCTGTGACGGAAACTGTAAGTTTTCCGTTTGAAAGCGAGCCTGTCATTGAAGGCGCGTCGGCCGCTGCCGCCATTGACAACATTAAAATACAGAACAAAACTGCAATCGCGAATGCCAATAATCTTTTTTTCATCACACTTATCCCCGATTGTTGTAAAATTTGGTAAGAAAACTTCATTATTCCGTTACGAACACAGCCAGCGTATAGGTTTGCGGAAGGCTTGCGCCGTTAAAATCGCCGTTAATCAGGTACACTGTGCTTTTCACAGCTTTTGCGCTTACAGTCACGGTTTGGGATGTGCCTGATATGGAATAAAGCGCGAAAGTTTCGCTACCGTCCGCGAGCGTTGTGACGATCATGATCTTTCCGTTGGCGAGAGCCAATCCGGAATCAAGTTTTTCGCTGACCGCAAAGGTTTTGCCTGCTGCTATCGTCGTGTAATGCGCATCTGCCGAGACAGTATATTTAGGCGTGTCAATCGCCAGCACATATGCACCGATGATCGCAACGCTTACGGATACCACGAAGTTTGATTTTGAAATCGAGCAGCTTCAGACCCTTTGCACCGGCTACTATGCTGAAATCGAATCCATGGTGAAAGACAATTCCCGTGA
>DBTI01000164.1 GCA_002306975.1 Ruminococcaceae bacterium UBA1320 | reverse complement strand
TCTATGTTTCTAATCGGAATAAGTAGAATTAGTCGTTCTCTACAGCAGTCCGAACATCCTTATTTACAGTGGTTTTGTTCTTGTCTTTTCCGTTTTGTATCAATAAAGACTCCTGTATCCGCAATGAAATGACAAGTGAAAAGGACATCAGTACCATAAGCAAGGCCAGAGGCACTGTCATCATCCCGTTAGACGATCTAAGAACGTACAGCAGTATGATAAATGCGATGCCGGAGATCTGCCCTGAACCCATCAGCAATCCGTACGAAGTGCCTTCCGGAACCGGATAAGCGATTTCGGTGCCGTATTGAAAAATCAGAGGACCCGCGCCCATCAAGAAAAATCCGAGAATTACCGCGAAAATAATCAGAACGGTAAAGTTGTTCAGAAAGGAAATTCCCAGCATACCAAGGAGTGACATGATAACAGAAACAGTTATGAATATCCGCCGTTTTCTGAGCTTGTCAGAAAGAAGTGGAATGATGATAGCGCCGAACAACCCGGCTACAATGATGACACCGCCAATAATGCCCGATTGATCGACGTTTATTCCACGGGGGCCGAGAATATCTGAAATACAGGTGAGCAGTGCGTTGAAAATGCCCAGCACAATAAACACGATAATCAAAAGTCGCATAAAGTTCCGGTTTTTTTTCAGCTTTGGCACATCCCTGAATGAAAACTGATCATCCACGTTGCCTCGCGGCCCGGCCGGCACCTTTGGTTTTTCTTTCAAAAAGACGAATACAATCAGAGCGGCCCCGACCGAAATATAGCCGAAAATCCGCAGCATACCGGCCATATAAAAGGCATGGTATAGCGTTGGCGTCGCCAGCATCGCGATGATGATGCCGAAATAACCCGCAATGGACGCAACACCCGAGACGGTCGCCCGTTCGTCTACCGGAAACCATACGGCGGCAAGCTTTGTGATGGGGTTGACCAAAAAAGGCTGCGCGATCGCCATGCCCATCTGCGCAATCACGACCAAAGCGAAGTTCCCGGCACAAAAGCCACGCAACAGGCCGAAAACAGCTGTAACCGCCGCGCCCAGGATGAAGCTTGCGCGCAACCCTTTTCTATCCGCAAGCAGCGAAGCCGGTATCGTAAGCAGGATATAAACGATCATATAGCTCATGGATAAAAACGCAATGCCCAGCGAGGATGTGTGATAGTATGACACGGCTTCGGGCGATATAGCCGAAAAGGTCAGCCAAAAAATCTGTGTGACGGCCAATATCGGAAAAACGCATATAAGAATCACCCACCGGTATGGATCAGATTTGTATTGCATAAAAACATCTCCCTAAACTGTAAGTATGAATGGGTGGCCAAAAACAAAAATGACGCCGGCTTAAAAACCGGCGTCATTGCCATACAAATGCATATAAGCTGGTAAAACAAAAAAGACACCGATTTTTCAATCGGCGCCTTTGCCTGCTCTGTTATGAGTGAGCGATAACTCACTATTATTATAACATCCAAAATCATAATGTCAACCGTTTTGTAATATAAGCCGCGCTATATAAAACTGAGCATATATTCATTACGTATTCGGTTGTATAAAGAATCATGCGGAAAAAGCCGATTTAATGAATTTCAGAGATTGTTCCACAATCAAATCATCCTGATTTAAGATATCTTCTCCTCCGTAGATTTTAAACCGCTCCCGATAATAGCCGCAGGAAAAAGAGTATTGAAGCATCATGAAGAGATTGTCGAGCAAAAAGGAAAAGATACGCAAATCGCAATCCTTCCGGAGAACGCCCTGTTCCTGTCCTTTACTTATGATGGAACAATAGAGGCTGTGTGAATAGCCTTCAAGCTCATTGACAGCCTGCCGCACAATATGGGATTTGCTGGGCGACGACATTTCTAAATAGAGCTTTATTACATTCGGGTCTTTACGGGATTCTTTGATGATTTTCCGCAGAATTTTTTCAATCGTCACAAAAAAAGAATCTTTTTCAACAACGACCTCCTCAAAAGCTGCCATCAACAATTGAGAACAGTATTTTACAATGGTCAGAAAAAGATCTTCCTTGTTTTCAAAATACTGAAAAAGGCTGCCGACGCTGATATGCGCGTTTTTGGATATTTTGTTCGTATTTGCGTTGTCATAGCCACATGTGGCAAATTCAAGCACCGCCGCGTCAATAATGCGGTTTCTCTTTTCCTCAGGTATTTTCATAAATAGCGCGTTCAAATAGATTCCTCCATGTCGCCACGATCAAATTGCGATCGGCAGGGTAGGCCACCGACTATAGTATTGTATCATACAAGTGCCGCTGTGACCAGTCTAACAGCGGCATGCGTTTGCTCGTGCAGGGCAAAATCAAATAATCGCTTAAAAAGGACTTGACAGATCGGAATCGGATGCCTATAATAAATCTTAATGAGTGACTGCTCACTTTTTAATAAGGCTTTTGTAAGGCAAAGACGCCGATGGGAACATCGGCGTCTTTATTTTTAACAAAGCAGTCAAGAATTGTGTTTGTTTTGAGCAGATCGTCAAAATTCTATAACATGATCAGCGAGTGGGTAGTCGCTTTTTTGCAAAGCAAGGCAAGGTCGCCAATTGTTTAATTGGCGACCTTTTTTTATTGCGCACTGCGTCTGTCTAAAGACCGCTGAGGGTATAACGAATGAATAGGGGGATATTTATGAACAACGTCGCTGCAAGGAAAGCAAAAGTCACAGAAAGCAAAACGAAGATCATAGATTTTGGAAGCCTGCCTTTTGACGAACAAAAGCAGCATTTTCTGAATGTCGCGCAAAGGGCACTTCCGCTTTGGGGGTACCCGCCCGATTCAAAATTAAAGCTTTTGAATATCACGGAAAACGCGACCTATCGTGTGGAACACCCGGATTTTAAGACCATTGTCATGCGCGTTCACAGGCTGATCTATGCCGAGAAAGAATCGATTGAGACAGAAATAGCCTGGATACTTGATCTTCGAAAAGACACCGCACTCAACCTTGCAACGCCGTTAAAGGCGCTGAATAATACCTATGTGCAGACGGTTGTAACACCGGAGATGGACGAAACAAGGTATGTCGTCTGCTTTTCTTATGTAAAAGGAAAAGCACCGAGAGATTCGCATGACGACAGCGAGCAAATCAGCGGTATCGCCGGAATTTTGAACAAAATGCCAAAAAAGCTTACAGTTCCGCTCTTCTGTACGGCTGCCGTCGCTTATGATCAGATCAACAAACGCTTTCCGTCCTCAAAGAACACGCTTGCACCCGGGGATATTGCGATGTATCGTAAGCTCGGCGAGATTGCAGCCACGATTCACAGCCATTCAAAAAGCTGGGCGCCGCCTGCATTTTATAAAAGAATCGAATGGGATTGGCGGGCCACCCTCGCGGAGGGGTTGGACAAATTTTTTGGCGCGGCTTTACGTGGCCTCACAGGGGGAC
>DBTI01000226.1:457-2799 GCA_002306975.1 Ruminococcaceae bacterium UBA1320 | reverse complement strand
CGTGAAAGGCATGAACTGCGCCGGATGGGACGACAGCAAATATGCTTTGTGGGATTTCACGGCTTCCGTAAGCTTCGATAACGTTAATTGGACTGTTGTAGACTCGGTTGACAGTAATACTCAGGGGGTAGTTGACAGAACCATCATCCCTGTTTTTTGCAGATATATAAGAATTTCAACTGACGGAATGGAAATAAACCCGGGGCTTGCCTCAATCGTGGAACTTGAGGTTTATGATCTGCCATGCCCGAATTTGCAGTCGCTTACGTTAAGCAGCGGCACGCTTAGCCCTGCCTTTGAAGGTATTAATGTGTTTAAATACACCGCGCTTGTTAACAGCAATATAAAAAGTGTTAACCTTACCTCAACAGCAATGGATTCTGCAACAAAGGTTATGATAAACGGCGCTGTTGTGGAAAGCGGGATGCAGTCGCAGCCCATAGATATCGATACAGGATGCGGCAATATTATAACTGTTTCTGCTGTAAATTCAATATCCCACGACTGCTGCGAATATCTTATAAACGTCGTAAAGGCGAGCAGCCCGTATATATCAAGTATAGAAGGGTTGCCTGCTCAGTTTGAAAAGGAAACTGTTGAATATACTTTTGAAACGGATAATAATATTCTGTCTTTAAAACCGGTTCTGGAAGATACGAAAGCCGGGCTTCTTCTTAACGCCGGTGCCAAGTGCCGGAAAATCGCCTCGGGCACAGGAGTTCAGATTCTGCTGAATCCCGGATTTAACGCTTTTTCGTTTTTTACAACTTCATCAATAGGTGTGCAAAGCGTTACCTACAAATTTTATGTTACTTATTTGAAAGAATAATCTATTTGATTCGATGTAGTTTTAAAAGATTATATTAGATATAAATATTGGCGCGCCGCAGTTTTGCAGGCGCGTTTTGTCTTGCCCCGATTTTAAAATGTGCTTTATTTAATAGGCGAATTATTATATAATATAAACTATGGATTGCTTTCGGAGGTGGTTTTATGGCGACAAGAAATATTTTGACCATTGGGGACGAAACGCTGCGTAAAAAAAGCAGGAAGGTCGAGAATATTGACGAACGTATAAAAACCCTGCTTGAAGACATGGCGGATACGCTTCACAGCACCGATGACGGCGTAGGGCTTGCCGCACCGCAGGTCGGTGTGCTCAGGCGCGTGGTTGTTATTGATATGGGCGACGGGGCACAGAATTTCATAAACCCGGAAATCATCTCGTCGGAGGGCACCAGCGCAAACGTGGAAAGCTGCCTCAGCGTACCCGGAGGGAGCGGCACGGTGATCCGCCCGGAAAAGGTAACGGTAAAAGCCTTGAATGAGAAAGGCGAGAAAATAACGGTTGACGCCGACGGAATGATGGCGGTTTGCCTTTGCCATGAAATTGACCATCTTGACGGCATATTATTTGTCGACAGGGTTATTGATAAAGTAATATAGGGGGAACTTGGAACAAATGGAGACTGTAGATATATTGGTAATTGGCAGCGGCGGCCGCGAACACGCCGTAATCAAAAAGCTTAAAGAAAGCGGCCGCGCGGGCAAGATTTACTGTGCGCCCGGCAACGGCGGCATTTCACGTGACGCTGTCTGCGTTGATATCAAGGCGACCGACATAGCGGGCGTTGTCGCTTTTGCAAAGGAACATAATATCGGTCTTGCCGTCGTAACGCCGGACGATCCGCTTGTGCTTGGCATGGCGGACGCGCTTGCCGCGGAGGGCATCCGCGCGTTTGGCCCGAGCAAAGCCGCCGCGCAGATTGAGGGCAGCAAGGTTTTTTCCAAAAACCTTATGAAAAAGTACAATATCCCGACAGCGGGTTATGATGTGTTCGAAGAACCTGCGCAGGCTCTTGAGTTTATTAAAAAGCAGGACAGCTACCCGACCGTTATAAAAGCGGACGGTCTGGCTCTTGGCAAGGGTGTTGTCATAGCGTTGAGCTATGCCGAGGCAAGTGACGCGATCCACTCCATAATGGAGGACAAGATTTTCGGCACATCGGGCAACAAGGTTGTTATAGAAGAATTTCTGACAGGCCCTGAGGTTTCTGTCCTCGCTTTTACAGACGGGAAAACGCTGAAGCCTATGGTATCTTCAAAAGACCACAAACGCGCCTTAGACGGCGACAAGGGGCTTAATACGGGCGGAATGGGCACAATCAGCCCCAATCCCTATTACACCGACGCAATAGCCGCCGAGTGCATGAAAACTGTTTTTATGCCCACAATAGAAGCAATGAACAGCGAGGGCATGCCGTTCAAGGGCTGTTTGTATTTCGGTCTTATGCTCACGCCAAACGGCACGAAAGTTATCGAATACAACTGCCGCTTTGGCG
>DBTI01000226.1:0-198 GCA_002306975.1 Ruminococcaceae bacterium UBA1320 | reverse complement strand
CCGCTTTGGCGACCCCGAAACGCAGGTCGTTCTTCCGCGTCTCAAATCTGACCTTGTCGATATTATGGACGCGGTTATTGACGGGCGCCTTGCCGATATTGAGATAGAGTGGGATAACGGCGCCGCCGCCTGTGTTGTCACGGCCTCCGGAGGTTATCCTGTAAAATAAGAAAAAGCGCAGAAAAGCAGCGCGATTTA
>DBTI01000160.1 GCA_002306975.1 Ruminococcaceae bacterium UBA1320 | reverse complement strand
GTGTAGGTGTTGCCGATGTGCAGCTTGCCGGATGCGTAATAGATCGGGGTCGTGATGTAATATCGCTTGCTCTCCATTTTTTAGCCTTCCATTCGTTCGTGATTTGACAGTTTTCCTATCTAAAAATAGGGCAATAGATATATTATACCAATTTATGCGGGGTAATTCAACATTTGGGTCGATTCGACCGCGATCCAACCCGATAGCGTTCAAGAGTATAAAAAAACAACCCCACGGCAGTGAGCCGCAGGGCTGTATTCAGGCTTTTTTCTCACTTCAAAACGTAGATGCTGACGGTGCGCTCACCGAACTTGCAGCTTGATGCGCGGGACGGGAAATACAGGTCGACCGCGACGCCGCTTCCGTCATGGGTAAAGGCCCCGGTATCCGCCGCTACTGCCGTTCCGTAAACGTAGGCGCCGTCCGGCGTCATGATATACAGCTTCGTGCCATAGGGAATTTTGCGCGTATCCACAGCCACATCCCCAACACCGGCCCGCCTGCCGCTTGCCGTCAATGCGCCGCTGCGCGCGTAATAGGCGGTAGCAAGCCCGGTGACGACGCGCGAATAGCTGGTGGGTTTGCCGCTTGAATTCAGCTTGAGACCCGAAAAATTGATTTGCGAGAGCGGGGTGCTTGCAGCTGTTCCGGCGGTGAGTATACGGGTGACGGGTTTTGCCTTGACGGTTTCATTCAAAAGCTTTTGCGCCGCCGCTTTTCCGTCAATATACTTCACCTTGGTTGTAATGGCTTTTTTGCCGATTTTACCGGCGACGACTTCCTGTTGGGCACCGCGGCGCATCAGAATAGAAGTCTGTTTGACGGTTTTGAACGGAATCGGCTTTACAACCGTTTTGGTCGCGTAGGTAACCCGTTTTACAATGATCGTGTCACCCGCGGCGACTGTCGCGTCGAGCGGCGCACTGACAAGGTCTTCTTTTCCGACGGTGATCTCGGCGCTCTTGAGCGCATCGGCCACAGTACCCCCGGACACGTTGTCCCCTGCAACCATAACATCCTGCGTTTTCTTGTCGGCGGTTACGTGAACCTCAACAGCAGGAAAAATTTCGATGGTTCCCGTGTTACCCGAAAAACCGTTGAATTTGATGTTGTCGTACTTTGTTGTTGCGATATTGCACTTTTTTAATATTTCGGCAGGGCTCGTGCTGAAGGTCGAAACCTCGGTGACTTTGCCCGCTTCCACGATTTTCACATGTTTGATATTGGATAGAACTAGGCCGGTAATGAGCAGAGCCGTAAGGGTGCAGAGTGTAAGGAAAAGATCGCGTGTTTTGAAGCGAGAGAGCAGTATTTTTACGGCATTTGCTCCGGCGGACACTTGCTCCAGCGCGGCGGTTAAGGCCGTGGGCTGCGCGTTCCGGATTTGCGTTTGTCGAGCTGCTTCTATCATTCCAATCTCCAATCTATCAAATTTGTTCGGGGTATAAACCGCCGAACTTTGCGAAAAACTTTTTACATTGCGAATGATTGTCGTAAACAATCTTTACCGTTTTGTAACCGTTTTGTATATTATATTAAATTTTCAAAGGTTGTGTCAATGAGCACACTGCACAAAGATTGGGGACGGATTGGTGAATATGCACATATTATAACTTTAAAATCTGCGAAATATACACAACGATTAGAGAATTGCGCAAAAAAGTGTAACAGTTTGTAATAACTGGTGATACAGTTTTGTAATGAAAGCTTGTCGAAAATTTGTAACTGTTTTGTAAAAAAATAGCACCGACGCTGGTTTTCTTCACCAATTCCGTGCTATTGCAGTTAGTATAATGTGCGTTATACTAACTTTGAGCTACAAGCAGATAAAAAGTCCGCATCAAAACCCATAAATCAGAGATTTTGACGCGGACTTTCTCAAATATATCGTCACAAATTGCTATTAGGTTTCAAAAAGGTCTGAGGGTACAATCGAAGGTAACGCTAACCGCTTATTAATAAACGAGAGATTTTTGCTATAAAACCGAACGCACGTGCCGACAGCTATTGCTGCCGCGATGGTTCCTTCCCTGATTCCGTGCAGGCTGTGAAAAAATAAAAATGAAATAATAAGCCCTAAGAGAACCTGAGAACAATCAAAGCCGACCTTCACCTTTGCGAATTCTATATGAAATACTTTGGAAATCGCGAGCATTAGCCCTTCTCCTGCCAGCATAACAACATTCGCCTTTACTTCAAGGTTTAAGCCAAAAGCGATAATGGCAAAGCTGAGAAGGCACAAAAGCCATTGAATGAAATAGTTTGCGGGCACCAGCCCGAAAAGCGAGACCAACCATAAGGTAAAATCAGTAAAAGCCCCAAAAACAACCGCTATGCCAAGCTGTAGAAACTGAACAGGCTTAAAGTCTTTTTTAAGAAGGGCGATTTGCAGAATAATAAATAGAACATGCATCACGATCGCGATTTCTCCCATTGTAAAAGGCAGCCCGAGACTGAGGATATACGGTACGCAGGAAACCGGTGAAATTCCCAGATTCGCCTTTGTTGAGATCGCCACGCCGAATGCCATGATAAATAATCCTGTGAATAAAAAGACGTAGCGCTTTAGTCGTTGCATTTTAGTCATTTTCAAACTCCGATTCTTTTTGTTTGCGATTGTTTTTTGCGATGTTTTCATAGATTTTTTTAAATGTTGACATAAATTGCTGCTGTTCCTCTTCGGATATTCCTTTTAATGCCTGAGTTTCCGCTTCGGAAAAAAATCTGTCTGTTTCCAGCGCGCATTGCCTGCCTTTTTCTGTAAGAAAAACATAAAACGAACGTTTGTTGTTTCCCAACTGTTTTTTCTCGATCAGACCCGAAGTTTCCATTCGTCCTAAAATTCCGGTAACCGTCGCAGGCTCTAAGCAGCATCCCTTTGCGACGTCTATTTGCGAGCAACCGTCATGCTGATTTAAAAAATCAAGTATTTTGGGCTGACCGGGCAAAAGTCCGATTGTGCTTACCTTTGATAATATTTCTTTTTGGAAGGTGTTTTGCACAAGCAGCAGCAAGTAGTGTAATGATAATTGCATGAATGCCTCCTGCTATAGTTCGCATCCTATCAGTTAGCATGCTAATTGTTTGATAATACAACGCATACGGGTAGAAATCAAGATTGCAGCAAAGATAAAAGCATGATGACTTAATAAAATTGGCTTATGCAAATATTTTTGGTATATAGTACAGCGACTATGGAAATTCGTACCACAAAAAAGTGATTAAGTAAAAGAAATCCGGTTAACACCTTCGCCTTTTTGGATAAATATGTCCTTAATTCGAAATTTGGAAAAGGCATTAAGCGTTTAAATAAGAGCCGAACTTTCAGAACTTAAGGAGTCTTTAGCCTCAAATTCGAACCACCGGCTAAAAACCAGTGGTAATTGACTTGGGAGAATATTGATGAGTCCGGGAGAGCATTTGTTAGAATAGTGCGCAGATATAGCAAAAGAGCGTTACAACTGCCTAACGGGTAGTTGTAACGCTCTGATGCGTTGAATATGACGCCATAGAATAAAAAAGCGACTGAATGATGATGAAAAGTTATGCGTAAACTGGTTTCAACCTTACAAAATAGAAGAAAACAAAAACTTCATTTGCGTTTTGTGACGCAGGAATCCATTAAAGAAAATTCTCATTTTTCAAAAGCGCACAGGCATCGCGGAGCTTTTGATATGTTTCGCCGTTGGTATCCATAAGATTATCAGAAATTCTGCCGCCGTTTTTTGACAGAGAGGCATTAAAAAAGCGTATGGTATTTAAAACATCTTTTGCCTTAAAAAAGAGCAGGCTCATCAAAATGTCAAAGTCCGGATCGCCCGGGAATTGTGCGACAGCTTCAGAATAAGTGTGAAGTGCCGCAACCAACAAGTCCTTTGGATTTGGGGCTGACTCCTCGAGATGCAGGTAATTGCTGAACCATTGTTTATAGCCTTCACGCATACGTTCCAACCAGATAGAGCCATCGCTGTTGACCATGGCTTGAGAAAAGTATCTGTCCGCTTCTCCATAGTTTTCTGCGTCCATTAACGCTTCTGCGGCGAAAAGGTGTAGCTTAGCGCTATCAGGCGATGCTTCAAGGGCTTTTTTTGCAACCTCAAAATTCCGGGTGCCCTTCGTCTCTTTGCGGTTATCGCTTGACCATGCGTAACCGGTGTGGTAGATGGCGGGCTTGTCATTTACGCGATGAACCCTGAGATAACCGTCGCGCGCTTCGCGCCGCTGCGCGTCCAGCGCCCCGGCATACCTCAGTGTCGCGCGCGTTCTG
>DBTI01000256.1 GCA_002306975.1 Ruminococcaceae bacterium UBA1320 | reverse complement strand
GTCCCCGTAATCAGCCATGTCAGTGCGGTTGCAAGCCATACGCCCCATACGCCGATCTGCTTGATCTTGGTTAACGGTCCGGAAAGTCCAATCCTGCAGGTTATTTCTATAATGCCGTTGATAAAGGAGTATACGGTATCTCCGGCGCCGTTCAGCAATCCTCTTGTTATGTAGATCATCCCGAGCGGAAAATAAAACAGGCTTGTGATTTTCAGAGCCTGGGTCCCTAACTCGATGACCTTTGCGTCGTTGACAAAGAGATGCATTATCGGATTTCCGCAGAACTGTGCCAGTGGAAGCATGCAAAAAGTGAAAATGCCCATGATAATATAGCTTTTACGATACCCTTTTTGAACCCTGTCGATATTTCCCGCACCGATATTATGCCCGGTATATGTAGAAACTGCCGATCCCAGTGAATTATACGGCTGCTGCACCAACTGTTCAATACGTGAGGTTACCGTAAACGCCGCTACGACTACAGAACCAAATGAATTCACTACGCTCTGCAGCACGATACATGAAATGGATATCATGGAGCTCTGCAGTGCTACCGGAAGACCCATCCTGACACATCTTTTGATAATTTCCTTATTAGGTCGAAGATATTGTTTCGGTATCTTAAAATAAGGATTTTTAATCATCGCAAAGGCAAGGCTGCCCAGCGCTGCGACGCCCTGAGCAATGAGCGTTGCAACCGCAGTGCCGAACACGCCCCATTTAAAGACCAAAACAAAAAGAAAATCCAGAACGATATTGACCACGATCGACGCGGTCAAGAAGATAAGCGGTGTCGTGGAATCACCCAGAGAACGCAGGATGGCCGAGATGCAATTGTACGCGGCAACAGCCAGCAGGCCGATGCTGATTGCCTTTAAAAACATATCGGAGGAGCCGATAATATTATCCGGAGTGCCCAGCAATTGAAGTACCGGCCTTGACAGGAAAAATCCGAGAAGACTCATTAGCATTGCGGCGGCCAGCATGACATAAACGGAATTGGCTATGGAGCGTTTTACATATTCCTCATCTTTTGCGCCGATGTATTGGGATATGACGATCCCTATTCCGGCGGACATGCCGTTGCATAATGAAAAAAACAAAAACTGGACAGAACTTGTCGCACCGACAGCCGCTAATGCGTCAGCGCCTATAAAATTGCCGACGATTATGGAATCTATCATGGTATAAAGCTGCTGAAATATATTGCCAATCAGCATCGGCAGCGAAAACGTCAGCAATAGTTTAACGGGATTCCCTACCGTCATATCTTTGATGTTACTCTTCATTTACAGTCCCCAATACGAATCTGATTATTTTGATGTAATAGATGTTTCTGCATTGTGTAAAACAGAATGAATCGCTTTTACTATTATAAAGGCGGTATAATAATAAGGCTAGTTATTACGTATTGAGTTACTGCTCATTTACTGCTATTATTTGAGACAGATATTATATTTTTATTATTAAGGCAAAGGAATGATAAGCAGTCTATGTTAAACAAAAGTAATTTCCAGAATATCGGCTCGGTGGTCGGTTATCCGTTTAATATCTATTACAACCATTCCCCTGAAACATTTCCCCTGCACTGGCATAACTACGTTGAGGTCATTCTGTCTTATCAGGAATTTGTGCAATATGAGATTAACGGACATTTATATACCCTCGCACCCAATGACATCTTATTTGTCTGGTCAGGGGAGCTGCATGCCCTGATTCATCAGCCGCAGCCGTGCAATGTTCTTTTGCTGCAGTTCGACTATTCCATCATAGGCGACCGGATTGAATTTCGCGATAAGCTCTGTTTGTTCCACCAGATGCACATAATAAAATCCAAAGAAAATCCAGTGCTTACAGCCGCGTTAGGTGAAAAAATAAACGCAATTAAAGAATTGTATTTTGACTCGGATAATTTTAAAGAAATAAAAATGTGTATTGAGCTTTACCGGCTTTTCATGATACTTGGAAACGACCTGCTGACCGCTTCCTTTTCACTGCTTTCTGAAAAAGAATCAAAGCGCAGCCAGATCACTGAACGTATGGTTTCCACCTGTTCATACCTCTCAGGCAATTGTACGGAAAATATCTCTATCGGTGTCGCTGCTAAATACGCCGGATTCAGTAAATCGCATTTTTCAAGGCTGTTCAAAGAATTTACCACGGATTCATTCACCAGCTTTATAACAAAAGAACGGCTTCATAAAGTGGAAGAACTGTTGACTAATTCCAACCTGTCTATTACAGAGGCCGCTTTTCAGGCTGGTTTTAACAGTATTTCAACCTTTAACCGGATTTTTAAGCAATATAAGCATTGCTCCCCTACGGAATTCAGAGATTTATATCGGGTTTCACATACCATATAGCCGGATACCGCCACCTTTACGGAAAATGACGCTCTGCGGTAGTCTGGCAGAGTGTTTATAAATATCAGAGTATGGCTGTTATATTGCTGTGGCTATCGGCTAACCGCCAGATAAATTGAGGAGCACTCAGCTCGTAAACGAAAATTGTAAACTGCCGATCACGATTAGTTCGGCAGTTGGGCTTTTTATGGCAACACAGGAATGTCAGATTTATTGTTATAATAGATTGACAAATATCTCAATTGCGCATATCATATAGACATTAATGAATGTTATTTATGTTTGTCTATATTTCAAGGAGGATACTATGAAACAAAATTATGCTGATTTCGCTTTGCTTTTTAAAGCCATTTCGGATGAAACAAGGTTGAAAATCATCGATATGCTTTCCTGTGGCGAGCTTTGCGCCTGCGATATTCTGAAGTCCTTTAATATTACTCAGCCTACACTTTCTTATCATATGAAAATTCTGACTGAATGCGGTATTGTAAATGCGAACAGGGAAGGCGCCTGGATGCATTACACGTTAAACGGCGAAATGGCAAAGCAGATTTCAGAATATTGGGAAGAACTGACCAGCAGCAAGGACAATTGTATATGCCGTACTTGTCAGGAACCGAGTTGCCCGGACGGCGACTCGACCACAAACGGCTGAAATGGCGGCAGTGATCCATTATGCGACTGTTCAAACGAAGATTGCCGTTAACTAAATTTTTAACGTACTAAACATAGACAAGACTCAATATGATTGAATATTATCTATTGATTGTTTAAGGAGATGTTTCTGATGAGTAAAATGGTCATTTATGATCCTGCAATGTGCTGTTCTACAGGAGTCTGCGGACCTTCCGTGAATCCAGAATTGTTAAGGGCAGCCGCTGTAATTGAGAACCTGAAAAAAGCCGGAATTGTAGTCTCACGGCACAACCTATCCGCCGAGCCGCAGGCATTCATGCAAAGTGAAACCGTCAGCGACGCACTGAATAAAAGCGGTGTGGATGTTCTGCCAATCACTATGGTCGATGGTAAAATCGTCAAAACCGGTGGATATCCAACAAATGAGGAGTTTTCTGAGTGGCTGGGTGCTGATTTGGAAAAAATCAAACCTGCTACTAAAGTTAAAGTTAAGAAGTGTGGCTGCGGCCCGAAGGGCTGTTGCTGAAAGGTGAAAACTATTATGGATATTGCGTTATATAGCCCTGTAAAGACCGCAATGACAAAATATCTGTTTTTTACAGGTAAAGGTGGAGTAGGCAAGACCTCTGTTGCCTGCGCAACGGCGGTGTCACTTGCAGATTCAGGTAAAAAGGTGCTGCTCGTCAGCACCGACCCCGCCTCAAATCTGCAGGATGTTTTCGGTATTGCACTTGACAACAAAGGTTCTGAAATTAATGAAGCAGCAGGGCTTGTGGTGGCCAATCTTGATCCGCTTGCAGCCGCCGCAGAATACCGTGAATCGGTTGTTGGGCCTTATCGCGGTAAATTTCCCGATTCCGTCATTCGCAATATGGAGGAACAGCTTTCCGGCTCCTGCACTGTTGAGATCGCGGCATTCAATGAGTTTTCTTCTTTTCTGACTGATGAAGATAAAGCGGAAAAGTTTGACCACATTCTGTTTGACACTGCTCCAACGGGGCATACTCTGCGTATGCTCCAGCTCCCCTCCGCTTGGACGGGGTTTATAAGTGAGAGCACGCATGGTGCTTCCTGTCTCGGACAGCTTTCCGGTCTCGAAAGTAAAAAGGGAATTTATAAAAAGGCCGTCCATACCCTCGCGAATGCTGAACTTACAACGCTTGTGTTTGTTACAAGGCCGGAGACTGCACCGATTCTGGAAGCAAAAAGAGCGTCCTTTGAACTTGGCGCGTTGGGCATCAACAATCAGCAGCTTGTTATAAACGGGGTGCTTCAAAGTTGCGATCCTGATGATACAGTTGAAACCACACTGCTTGAAAAACAAAAGGCAGCAATCAGGAATATTCCCGATGAACTTTTAAAGCAGCCTGTCTCAATGGTGCCCCTGCGCGCTTACAATATAACCGGCATTGAGAATGTGCGGCACATGCTGTCTTATTCGGGCAGCATGAATGAGCAGCCACTACTGCCGATTTCAAAAGGTTTCACACTTGCGGATGTGGTAAATGACATCTGTGAATCCGGGAAAAAAGTTGTTTTCACGATGGGTAAAGGCGGAGTCGGTAAAACAACAGCCGCCGCTGCCATTGCGCTTGGTCTTGCAAGAAAAGGCAGAAAAGTACGGCTTGCCACAACTGACCCAGCCGATCATCTTAGCTTTGTCATGAGCGAAAACAGCGGAATTGCCGTCAGCCATATTGACGAGCAGCTTGAACTTCAAAAATACAGGGAAGAGGTTTTGTCAAAAGCGCGGCAAACCGTGAGTGAGCAGGATCTTGAGTATGTTGAAGAAGACCTCCGTTCACCATGCACGCAGGAAATTGCTGTGTTCCGCGCTTTTGCGGAAATCGTAGCAAAAAGTAAGGACGAAACAGTGATAATCGACACGGCGCCGACAGGCCATACTCTTCTTTTGCTCGAATCGACACAAAGCTATAACAAACAAATTGAAAGTTCCGGCGGTGGCATTTCCGAAGCCGCCAAGGCGCTGCTGCCAAGGCTCAAAAATCCGGAATATACAGAAGTAGTCATCGTCACGCTTGCAGAAGCGACACCGTTTTATGAAGCGCAAAGACTTGCCGGAGATTTAAAACGAGCGGGGATACCAATGAAATGGTGGATCGTCAATATGAGTTTTTCTTCGGCTGAAACAAAAAGCGATTTTCTCAGAGCGAAGGCTTCAAGCGAGGTGCGGTGGATAAACAAGGTTAGAGAAACATCAAACGGCAGCTTTGCAGTGATCCCTTGGAAGCCGTTCGAGGTGAAAGGTGAAAAACTGTTTAATTTATTATAAATTTGGGTAAATTGAGGTGAATCAGTTTTATGGAAAAATCGGGAGGCAGACTCTCTTTTCTCGATAGGTTTTTGACACTGTGGATTTTCATTGCCATGGCAGTCGGTGTAGCCGTGGGCAATTTCTTTCCGGCGGCAGCGGGCGCAATTAACAGCTTGAGTACCGGAACAATTTCATGGCCCATAGCGATTGGGCTCATCCTGATGATGTATCCGCCGCTTGTTAAGGTCAAATATGAAGAAATCGGCAAGGTGGCAAATAATAAAAGGGTCTTTGGATTTTCTCTTTTGCAAAACTGGATAATCGGGCCTGTTTTAATGTTTGTTCTTGCCATCATATTCCTGCCGGATAAGCCGGAGTATGCCATCGGCATAATTGTCATCGGACTCGCGCGCTGTATCGCCATGGTGATTATCTGGAACACACTTGCAAAGGGTGACAACGAATACTGCGCAGCGCTTGTGGCACTCAACGCAATCTTTCAGATTCTGCTTTATTCAATATACATTTGGCTGTTCGTCACAGTGCTGCCTTCGGCTTTGCATCTTTCATGGGGCGATAAAGCGGTTCATGTATCCATATGGGAAGTCGCGCATAGCGTGCTTGTTTATCTCGGCATTCCGTTTGCAGCCGGTATTGTTACGCGTTTTTCCGTTATCCGTGTCAAGGGCAAGGCGTGGCTGAACAAGACCTTTATTCCGAAAATCTCCCCGTTTGCGCTGATAGCGCTTCTTTATACAATTATTATTATGTTTATTCTCAAAGGTCATCTGATTGTTCAATTACCGTTTGATGTTGTGCGTATTGCTGTTCCGCTACTTTTTTATTTTGTGCTGATGTTTGTTATAAGCTTTTTTATCTCCTACAAAAGCGGATTCAGATATGATCAGACCGCAACGCTGTCTTTTACAGCCGCAAGCAACAATTTTGAGCTTGCCATTGC
>DBTI01000167.1 GCA_002306975.1 Ruminococcaceae bacterium UBA1320 | reverse complement strand
TGTAAATTAAGTATTACGACCGGTGCTTTGTTGATTTGGTGAACCGGAAGCACACAGGCGCTGGTGTAATAAGTTGCCGCATGGCTGAACACAATGTCAACCTGTTTCTCTGAAAAATACTCCCCCGCGCTTCTTGCTTTTGCTTCCGTATCCACCATACCGAAGTCGAACACTTCACCGTATTGGGAGAGTTTCTCGGACAGAAACCGGTTATAACCCATCAGGCAGTCATACAAACCTTCGAACTGGCTCCAGTAGGCTTCCAACCCTGCACTGTAAAGCCCGATCCGTGCCTTTTTTGTCTCTTTTAGTTTTGTAGGGCAAGACATAAACCAACATCCTCCTTGAAGATAATAAAATAATACAGTTTTATTTCATTTCATCGCGTTTTTTTAATTAATATAATGAAGAGTTTTTATTGCTATGAACCGTTAATTTCAAATTTTGATAGTAATATAGTATTAAGCAACAAATATTTTCCACACAGATTTTATTTCATTGTTTATTTCTTCTCGTCTAAATTCTATCAGAAACGCACTTAAAAACAAGGACGTAGATTGATAAAAAATACGTCCTTATTTGCGGCTTTTCCGTTCCGAAATTTTTTCTGTAATCCTTTACATTATTGGCATTTTTACTGACTAATTTCCGAAAAATATCCATAATCATCTTGTTTTATTCATTTGAATTCCGCTTATTTTTCGCATGAAAGAGCACTGAATCGAATGAATTTTCAGTCGGAGTTCAGAGATGTTTTTTTAAAACTTTTTCCGATCAAGCCGCGCAATTTTCTGCTCTTTTTTGTCAGTGAAAGAAACACAGTTTCATCTATCATTCTTTTCCTGTTATTTACCCTTCTAGTCCAGAAGATCTGTGCTGATTAACAGAACAGCGGCTTATGATATCCTTTTAGTCTTGCTTTATAATTTTCTTCTTGATTATTTTCTAATTTTGTGTTTGACTTATATTCAGCAGGTGAGATAGATCATTGAGCAGCCAAAGCGAGTCATTCAAACTGACACTTTACGAAGCTGCATTCTAACCCATTTGAATTATTTATTTCAAAATTTTCAAATAAGGAATGACTGCAATAATGTCAAAACAAAGTTCTGTCCGGTATCACGTCGAAGCGTGGGATACTCTGCAACATCTGTTTAAAGTTAAAAAAATCAACGATTATACGCTCCATTTTGCAGCAAAGTTTTTAGGGAAACTTAATTTCGATCGGCTCAATCAGGCAGTTGCACTTTCTGCTGATGCCTTTCCGCTGATTCGGTGCAGGTTAAACGAAAATAACGGGCGGCCGTATTGGGATGACAAAGATTTTACGTCCAATGATATGATTCAGCTGATAAAGACCGAAAATACAGAAGAAAGCATTCTGCGGTTTCTGTATCAAGAAGCGGATGCCATGAACGGCCCCCAATTAAGAATCGGAATTTTACGGAACGGAGAAGTTGATACGCTCTGCGCCACTATGAATCATATGTTATGCGATGCCGCCGGATTTAAAGATTATCTTTATTTATTGAGTTCTATTTACACCAATATTGGAGAAAATCCGGACTACCGCCCAAAATCGGTAATGGGTGATCGAAAAATTAGGCAGGTTCTGAATACATTTTCAATTTGGGATAAGCTAAAAATTCTGTTTAAAAAGAATGACGTAACCACACACGATGCGGCAAAGTTTGAGTTTGAAGGAGACCTTAAAAATCCTTTTATTGAGATGCGGACAATTCCGCAGGATCAGTTTTGCCTCATTAAGGCTTACGCAAAGGGACATGCCGCTACCGTAAACGACGTTATGCTTACCGCTTTTATTCGTGTCCTTTTTCATTTGTTCGGCCGTGTTGTCACCGTACCCTGCGCAATAGATCTCAGAAAATATCTTCCCGACCGCAAGGCAGGCAGCCTCTGCAACCTGGTTACCAACCTGAACTGTAATATCGGGCCGGATTTAGGTGCATCGTTTGATGACACACTTATCAAAGTAAACCTTGCGATGGAAAAGGAAAAATCGAATATCGGCTGCATAAAAAGCCTCGCGCTGATGGAGCTGGCTTTTAATGTCCTTCCTTATAAGGCAGCAAGAAATTTTGTTGAAAAGGGCTTCTCCAATGCCCCAATCGCATTCACCAATATCGGCATACTTGATAAGAAGTTCCTTCATTTCGGTGAAACAGAAATAAAGGAAGCTTATATGACGGGTTCCATTAAATACGCCCCCTATTTCCAGCTCGCTGTTTCAACATTTGATAATGAAGTAACATTCAGTATCAATTTCCACGGCACACAATCCGACAGGCGAAAAATATCCCTCTTTTGTGATGAATTCAATCGGGAGCTACATAACGCAATGTGATTTGTTCCTGCCTTAAATATGGCATTCCCGCATCTCACAGGCAAAAAAAAGAAGGGATGCCCCATCTTGAAGCATCCCTCGAAATCAGTATTATGTCTGCGCGATATAATGAATCACGATGAGAGCGGGTTGGCCTGCTGTGGTGGAGCGGTAGTTTAAGCGGGCATAATTGGAATAATAGGATGGAATCCAAACATCTGTCTGGCTTGCGGCCAAGTCTGTCGGGGGTTCCTTAATATAATTGGTTCCGTCCGCACTTTCTTCTACTCCTATCGTTGCACTGTTAACGCCTGTATTAGAAACGAAAAAGCTGACCAATGTTTTTTCAGAGATATCTTGGGGTATCGATTGCTGATCATCATCGGCAGTAACTACGGTTTCACTCGAACTGCTCACTGTACGGCCGGCGATATTTACATCAATTGCAGGCAGAGTGGGAATTTTGTAGGTTACAGATAATTTTGGGATATAAGGTTTATAGCCGATACTGTCCGTACCGAACTGAACGACGGTGGTGCCGTCCGAATTCGTAAGTGCTATGCCGCAGTTCGGGAAAGTCCCGTCCAACCAGGCATTCACAAGTGTCGTCACATCAAATTCAACAATGGTATATAAATCTGCTGTTGTAACGTTAGCCTCAGATGCTGTCGCGGTAAAAGCAGGAATTGTATTGTACGTTACCGTGGAGGCACTGAACGAAGACGTTACCCTGTTGACAACAACCGGGCTCGGAATCTCGCCACTTTTCACAATGGCGGATAATTGAAGCAATGCGCTGTCAACATTTATTACAGGCAGGGATGACAAATCAATTTGCAGCAGACCGGTGCAGTTTAAAAAGTCTGGGTCGGTACCGGTGTAAATCAAGGGATAATATGAATAATT
>DBTI01000131.1 GCA_002306975.1 Ruminococcaceae bacterium UBA1320 | reverse complement strand
GATATTGAAAGTAGCGAAGCAATAAAGCATAGTACATCTGCAAATGACAAATTGATAATAGAACTTTACGAATGGGTCTCATCGATTGTTTTCGGATTGGCGATCGTCGTCATTGTGTTCACGTTTGGATTCCGGACAATAAGTGTTGTCGGGATGTCAATGGAAAATACATTAAACGCCGGAGTGACGAGTCAAAATCAATCTGTTGACCGCGTTGTTGTACCTATGTGGCATTATACCCCAAAGCGGGGTGACATCGTGGCAATTATTTCAAAAACGCTCAATGAAAATATCATCAAGCGAGTTATCGCTGTTGGGGGTGAGACTGTAAATATTGATTTCAACAAACATACGGTTTCTGTTAATGGGAAAATACTGAATGAACCATATATTAAAGAACCGACAGCAGTGCAGGGTGATGTTAAATTTCCAGTTACAGTTCCCAAAGGTTATGTATTCGTAATGGGGGATAATCGTACGGTTTCCTACGATAGCCGATATAAAGCTATTGGCATGGTAGACGAAAAGATGATAATCGAAAAAGCAATTATGCGTATTCTTCCGCTTAATAAAATCACAATTTTCAATTGAACGAAATACAATATTTGCAATTTACATAGGCATAAAAGCTGTGGAGTGCAGGATTTCCGGTGGAGATACAGTCAACCAACGCGGATTTATCGCCACAGACGCGATAATACCACAGCAAAAGCAAGGATTCAGTTTTAACACTTCTTTAATCTACTGCCACCAATGCAGCATCTTGAACTTTGTCTATAAAGACGCGTTCGACTTTTACAATTCACAGTATGTTTCCGAGGATATCGACGGATTTCCGTTTAACAGATATTTATTAATGACAGTCGAGGAATACAAGCCGCAAGACCGCTTTGTTTGAATTCAGTCATCCCCATCAAAAGAATAGACAACCCAAGCCAGATGCGGGTTGTCTATTCTTTTATGTTTTATATTATCTATAAATAATATGGCATATATAAAAAAAGTACTTGACCTTGAGTTAACTCTATGTTATAAAATGAGAGGTAATCAGAGCGAAACGCATAGAAATTATATTTTTTAAGAAGAAATTAAAAACAAATCTTTTTAGTTTTTAAAGTTACTATAGTACAGAAAGGTTGGAATTACTAATGAAATACAGGAAACTCGGAAAATGGGGACTAAAAGTAAGTGAGATCGCTTTAGGAAGCTGGATGACCGACGTCGGAAGCGCTGAAGTAATTGAAATTGCTAAGGGGAGTATAAGACGCGCTTATGACTTAGGCGTAAACTTTTTTGACTGCGCGGATGCATACAGCGGCGGAAAAGCGGAAGTCTTTCTCGGAAACATTTTAAAAGAATTTGAGCGGAGCTCTTATGTAGTTTCAAGCAAAGTTTTTTTCCCAACCGGAAATGGTGTCAATGACAGAGGTCTCTCAAAAAAACATATCACGGAGCAGATAGACAAGTCGCTGAAGAACCTGCAAGTGGATTATTTGGATATGTATTTTTGCCACAGATATGACGAAAACACCCCTATGGAAGAAACCCTGCAAATGATGAGCGATCTGGTCGTGCAGGGGAAAATATTATATTATGGCGTCAGTGAATGGAGCCCTGTCCAGATTACGGAAGCATTGCATCTTATTAAAGAAATGGGGCTTCGCCCTATGTCGGTCATTCAGCCGCAGTATAATATGATGGACAGATATATTGAGGATGAAATTATCGGCATTTGCGAGAAAAACGGGATGGGGATTGTTCCATTCAGCCCGTTGTCACAAGGGTTGCTTACGGGTAAGTATCGAAAAGGGCAGCCTGTTCCCGAAGGTTCAAGAGCAACGCGCCAGAAAAGCAAACAGATCAACGATCTTCTCACAGATGCAAATTTGGAAAAGGTAGAAAAACTGACAAAGATAGCGGCTGATATGGGAACGAATTTATCGGTGTTAGCGTTAGCCTGGGCGCTCAGAAAACCTCAGATCAGCAGTCTGATTACCGGAGCCACAAGGCCTGAACAGATTGAAAACAATGTGGCTTCAAGCGGATTTGAATTGCAGGATGATGTTTTAGATGAAATCGAAAATATACTGGAATATAAGCCGTTTTTCCGTAAAATAGGCTAATGCAGATGCAACGGGATTTGCTCAATACAATAGTTAATGTGAAAAGCAGCCTTTAGAGGCATGCAACATAGCATAATTGATTTAGAGGTTTACCGGAGGATAGCTTATTCTTCTTCCTCGTTTATATCTTTAAGTGCTACGCGCACCGCTTCAATGACAAAAGCTGAAAATGTACATTCCTTTCCGGATATGGCGGCTTCAACCTGCTCAATAACATCGTTTGGAAAGCGTATTGTTTTGTTTGTGGTAGCGGGTATTTTGGGAATTTGAAATTTGCCCATAAAATCACCTCCGCATTGCATTTTGTATAGCTAATTGTAATGCAAATCACTTAGAAATTATGCAATGCATATGTATTGCATAATTCGTTTATGAATAGTACAATATTGTTGAGGTGATATAGAGGTGAGTTTTGAGGAGACATTTGACAAGTTTATAGATCGGAGAGAATATGATTCAGCAGAAAACGCTCTCTTTTCTATAGTCAGAATAGCATTTAAGGCCGGATGGATGGCAGATGGGGGAAATCCACTCTTGGCTCAGCCGGTTGTCCAGATGGTGTACCGCAAGTCGAAGGAAATAAATAAAGAACTCATTAAAACTAAATTAGATACAAAAGATCGTAATTGATTGAGTGATATAACAATATGAATTTTTAGATTTATGTTATAGCGTGGAGTTTAGCCCTTACGTAACAGAAGTGATTGCATTGCTGAGCCGGCGTCCAGCGCCAAAACACCCATAGCTTTGTGCTGTGGGTGTTTTGCTTTTTAATAGCAAGCGCGAACAATAACTATCAAGTTAAAGCAATTTTATGCGCTTCTGTTCTTCTTTCTCATAGACCGAATTCGGCAAATATCGTTAATCTTATAAAAGGCGAGCGCTTATGAAAAGATGGAAAGTATACTTGACATTTGCAGAGGCGGTAATTATACTGTAAATGGAAAGCATACTTTCCACTTGTTTTGTTGGGAGATTCTTAATTATGAAAAATAAACTGGAAGAAATCCGAAAGAAGCGTGGCTTAAGTCAGGAAGAATTGGCAGAGCTTTTAAAAGTATCCCGTCAGACCATCGGTTCAATTGAAAATGGGCGATATAACCCCTCAATAACTTTAGCGTTCAAAATTGCCCGCTGTTTCAAAATGTCAATTGAAAAAATCTTCATTTACGAGGAGGATAAAGATGAATATTAAAAAAGAAAAAACCTTTTTTGTGGTATTGCTGATACTTGGCGCCGCTTTGATTCTTGCAGGTATCATAATTGACCATTTATCAGAATTTGATACAGAAGGGATACTTAGCGGACTTGGCGGAGGATGGGTGATCATTAGTTGGTTTAAGCTATACCAGATTAAAAAACACCCTGACAGATACGTAAAAGAAAAAACCGAAGCATCCGATGAACGTAGTATCGCGATAAGAGGTATGGCCTCCTATTGCACGTTTCTATTAAGTTTAATCCTGTTTGCAATACTGGCTTTAATATTTACATATCTTAATTATACCCTGCCTGCAGTTATTGCAGGCATTGCATTCTTTATTCAATTTGTCGGCTTTATTGTTTTCGTTTTTTACTACAGACACAAATTATAAAATCAATATAAAGCACTGCCCCGATTGCAGTTTTTACTTATTGCAATCGGGGCAGTGCTTTGCAAGTGTTTATTAATTAGTTAATGCTTTGAATGCTGTCGTCGGTGTTAAATGTGTCAACGTTATAGACAAACAGCACTTGATCGTAATCCTTCAATTTTACAACCTCATCAAGCGGCTGAACAAGGTAGCGCATGTCAACCATGGTGATGCGGCTGTAATGGTTCATCAAAAACGGCACAAGCGAGTGCGCGTAAGAGTCTTTTAGTACAAGCAGATTTTTCCCCTGCCCGTTTGTCTTTATATCCTCAATGGACTGGTTGCCGTTAAAAAATGCAGAGTATTTATCTTTTTGAGTGAGCCAGTCTTTAAAATAGATGCTGTTGTAAGTTTTTGCGTCATCGCCCGAGCCAATGACAAGGCTTTGGAGCGATGAGCCGTTCTTTGCGGTGTAAAAATCAATGGTGTCGGACGTTATGCTGCGGTATCCGCTTTTCGAATAAAGCGTGCCGTTGAAATCACCGGCGGCGTGCGTTATTTCAAAGTCCGAATACGCAAGCGGTGTGAATCCGAGGTCTTTCCCCACTTGTGTATAGGCGTAATACGCACCCAAAGAAGTCCAGTGATGGTCGGTGCGATAGTAGATATACTCATTTTTATGTGCGGAGAGTGTGGAAACAGTATTGATAAGCGCCACACCCTTGAGATTTTCGCCCACAGTCTTTAGAAACTCCGACTGGTCATATGTCGTGGCAAAGGCGGGGAGCCTGTCACGCTCGATTTCCGCCGCCGTAGGGGCAAGCAGAAGAAAAGTCGGCTTGTTTATCTTTTTGGCAAACGCATTGATCGCCTCCGTATTCGGCTGATAAACGGAAGGATCGGGGCTTGCAATGTTCTCGATAAGGCAGTTGTCGCCAAGATAAACGCCCTTGTTGTCGCGTTTGCCGATATCGGTAACAAGGTCAGCTTTGACGGTGGTCCATTGATCGCGGAACGCAATGTGGTCGCTGACAAAATCGTCAAAGCCCTTCATAAAACGCTTTGAGGTAAATTCATCAAAATTAAACTTGGGAAAATCGGCAAGCATGCGGTTTTCCTGTACAGATATTTTCTGATAGGGTAAAAACAGCGATATCAACGGTATCGCAAATATAATCAGTGCAAAAAGTATCACGGAAATTTTCTTGTGCATGGAGCAAATGCATCCTTTACATCAGTTTTAAACAGTTTAGGTAAGCCCGGTGGAAAATCAAGGCGAATTAAAATCTGAAATACAAAAACGGATTGTAGCTTGCGTCAACAAGAAAAGTGGTTGAGGCAAGCAGCGCGCCGACTTGTGCCACGGGGGTGAGAATGTGTACGGCTTTTGTTGCTTTTTCGCTGATTTTCGAAAGCGCCTTTGCAGGGAGATCGGTTGCGAAGATGGCGCAGACAACAAAGATAATCGCGTTTGTATAAATCTGATATATGGTTTCGCTGTTGATAGCGCCCGCGCTTTTTACACCGAACATCGCGCCGAAATAGGCAAATCCTTTTGAAAGGTTATCAAATTCAAAGAAAACCCACCCGCAGACGACAAGGAAAAACGTGACGATAAGGCGGATGACACCGGGAATTTTATCAAGAAAGCGGCGAAGCACAAACTTTTCGAGAATGATGATAACGCCGAAATACAGCCCCCACAGCATAAAGTTCCAGCTCGCTCCGTGCCAAAGGCCGGTGAGCGCCCAGACAATCAGGAGGTTGCGAATCTGCTTGACCTTGCTGCACCTGTTACCGCCGAGCGGTATGTAAAGGTAGTAGCGGAACCACATACCGAGTGTAATGTGCCACCGCCGCCAAAATTCCGTAATGCTTTTTGCAAGATAGGGGTAGTTGAAGTTTTGAGGGAATGTGAAGCCGAGCATTTTTCCAAGACCGATTGCCATGTCGGAATATCCCGAAAAGTCGAAATAAATCTGAAAGGTGAAGCAGAGAATGCCGAACCATGACTGCACAACGGTCAGATTGGAAGCCTGCGTAGCCTGAATCGTGCTCCAGACCGCACCGATGTTGTTGGCAAGCAGAACCTTTTTGGCAAGCCCCTTGATGAAAAGCCTTACGCCCTCGTCAAGTGTGTGAAAATTGATTACGCGCTTGTTAATGTCGTGTTCAACCTCGCTGTAGCGCACGATCGGGCCCGCCACCATCTGTGGAAAGAGCGTGACATAGGTGCAGAAGCTGACAAGGTTTCGCTGAACCGCGATATTGCCGAAATACATGTCGATTGTGTATGACATGCTCTGGAAGGTGTGAAAAGATACGCCAACCGGCAGAGGTATGTGCGGGTTCGGTATATTCAAACGGAAAATTCCGTTAACGGAGTCAATGATAAAGCTGCTGTATTTGAAAACCGCGAGAATTCCAAGGTTTGATACAATTGATATTACGATAAGGGCTTTCATCGTTTTTTTGCTGCCCTTGTACTTGTCCATCAGTCTGCCGTATAGATAGTCCATAACGGTCGATGCCATAACAACAATTATATATACAGGCTCACCCCATGCGTAGAATATCATGCCTTCTATCAAAAGCACGAGATTCCGAATACGTTTAGGCGCGGCGTAATAAATTGTCATGACAAGGGGCAGAAAGACATACATGAAGGTGAGACTAGAAAAAACCATAGAATAATTCCCCTAAATTTGATTTGAAAATCGCAGGTCAGGCAGCATTAAAAGAAGCTTTCCATGGTCTGACGCGCTTTATCGCTGTCGCTTGTTACGGCAAACAGAACATAAGAGCCTTTAATCTCTAAAACACAGTTCTGGATATCGGTATATTCCTGCGGCTGACCGTAGTTTTTGAATGTGTCTGACTTTTTGTCTATGCGTTTTTGCACTGCCGCTTTGATTTTGTCGGCGTCGGCGGCGCTATTGCCCTCAAAAACGGCGATCTCGTCAGCCGAAGCGGAAGAAGAGCAGATAAACACGGAAGAGGCTTTTACAGTGTCGGCGTCAACAGAATAATATTTTGAAAGCCTGTCGCTTTTAACTTCAATCATTTCGGGGAACTTCATATCGCTTTGAAGCTTTGTGGTTATCGCCGACGGCTCCGGGGTTTTTGTGCTTGCGCTGCTGTTATTGTTGTTAGAGCACCCTGCCGTAAACAGCAATATTGCCGCGGCCAGTATTGCTGCGCTTCTTTTTAATAAATTCATAATTCATTCTCCATTCAATTTTTTTATTCTGTATTATTGCAATTTCAAATAAAAACAGGAAAGCCGGATGTTATCTGCCCGGCTTCGGGCAGAGGAAATAACAAAAAAAATTGGTTCTAATTTGGTAATTGCTATATATAACACAATAAGTTTTTAACATATCTACCTATATCACGAAGCAATTGCGTTATATATAATTGCGCATGTGCGTTTGCATTAGCAAAATTTCGCACGCCATGGCGTTTAGCCCGTCACTATATACATCAGAATAATGTATTAAATACTTATTCAGATGTATATAGTTATTCATTTGCAATTAAATAGTTGAACCATTTTGTATATTCCTTGTATTTAAGGTGGATGCCGTCGTCGCTTACGTTGGCGGGCAGCTTCCCGTCCGGGCCTTTTATAACCGAAGCGACATCAAGATAACGCAGACCTTTTTGAGTGCACAATTTATCAAGGGCGGCGTTAAACTGATCGATTTTCGCATTGTCAAACGGGTAGCTTTTTTTATTTTCAGAAGCCGCGGTGACGGGAAGTATAGACTGAACATAAATTTTCGCGCCCGGGCAGCGGCTCTTTATTTCATCGACAAGCTTGGTGTAATTTTGAATAAAGTACGATTCCGTCATCTGCTTGCCCCAGCATAGATCGTTTATGCCGAACATCATATAGACTTTTTTGGGCTTTGCGGCGGCGATGCGTTCGGGCAGCCAGCCTTTAACGGATTTGTCGGCGTTTATCTCCGCGTTATGGTCGGTAAGAGCCCGGTAAGCGGAAATGCCGATTGAACCGATAACCGTGGTGTTATCCATTTCAGGGAAATTCACAAAATCAACTGTAACCGAATCGCCGGTGAAAACCGCGTCGTCAAAATATTTGAAAGCAGCCTCCGACGCCTCTGGAGTGGAAGATGAAGACGGCTTTGAAACTGCGCTTGAGCTTGCCGCCGACGAGGAGGATGGAGATGAGGAGGAAGAAACGGTTTCACTTGATGACGACACAGGCGTTGACGAGCTGGCTTTTGAGCTAACAGCGTTTGAGGTAACCGGCGTGTAACTTAAAATGCATATGACTACAATGAGTACAACCGCTGCGGCAAGCACTGCCGCGATCCATTTTACGCCGGGACGAAGCCTGCGTTTTCGTTTTCTATAATTTATTTTACTGCCTTTATATATCGTAAGTATCACTCTGCTCTCAATTTTAAAAAATTTACTACCTGTTGCCACAAAAATAATCACAGGTTTAATTATACCATATAAAATTAAGCGTTCTTTACGAAAAGGATAAAAGATAATTACAAAATAGCTTTTGAACATACCAGTTTATATTATAACATAGCTTGCGCCGGCTCGAAACAGTAAACCGCTAAAAACTATTAAAAAACAGCCACCAATATTATGGGGATAAATGGCGGCTGTTTAAACATGTTTCTCCCCGCCGGATGCGGGGAGAAACAAAAACAATTTCTATTCTTTTTTTAAAAATTGCTGTAGTTAATATAAAACGCTGTAATAATCAGTCGAATAAGTATCTTTTTTGACAGTCGCTTTGTTTTGGGAAAGAACATTGACTATATCATAAACGTCAATCCAAATTTCATTGTTGCTTTCCTTTTGCGACTCGTCAAAAATTATCTCCATGCCAAAATGAAGGTGAGGCTTTTGCATATTGTTTACATTTTCCTTATCACTGTAGCCGGTCATGCCGAGATAGCCGATAACCTGGCCGCCTTTTACGAGCATTCCCTGTTTTAAATTGTTGACATAGGGGTGATTTTTTCTCATATGAGCGTAGTAATAATATCTTTTGTGGTCAAAGCTGCGGATGCCGATCCGCCAGCCGCCGTAACGATTCCAGCCCATTGTCTCCACAACGCCGCTTTCCACAGCGATGATCGGTGTGCCGATATTGCCCATCAGGTCGTTGCCAAGATGCCTGCGCCTGAATCCGAATGAGCGCGAGTCGCCAAAATCGTCATAATGCCCATAGGAATAACCGCCTGCAATCGGTGAATAGACCATAAGCCCGTATTTGTCTAAAAGCTTGCCGTTGCTGTCTACTGTTTTGTATTCACCCAAAAAACCGTGAAGCACAGCGTCGTATGCCTCATAGTAGTAGTTATAATTTTTCATCGGCGAGGTGAGATCGCTCATGCTTACTCCGGTCTTTAATTTTGTTACGACAGCGTCCATATCCTTTGCCTGATATCTTTTCCAGTTGCCGCCGTATTTTGTTGCAAGATAAGAGAGAACCTCTATCCAGCTGATATTTGTCTTGCCGCTGTGACTGCTTATATCAATCCGCATGGCTTTAACGAGGGCGTCGTCCGGAACATCAAACGACATCCATTTTATGTATTTGTTCTGCCCTGCATCTTGATTTTCGACGACTTTAACCCCTAAAGCTGAATATGAAAACAAAACGGCAATACAGAGCAGAAAAGATAAAATAGCGTATAATTTTACCCTCAGTTTCAATTTGCGTCGCTCTCCTTTTTTAAGAGGTTTTCTATTTCGCATTTTCAATATTTCTAAACCGCAGTGTTTTCATTGCCTCGTTAAGTGCCTTTTGGGCGGAATAACCGTGTGAGCGGCATATTCGCCTGAGCCCGAAAAGAACAGACGGATCGCGTGTTATAAGGTTTAATCCGTAATCGCATGAAAGGCTGGCTTTAAATCCCAGCTTTTTTATAATGGGCAGAGAATCCTCACTGACCTTGCCGTATGGGTAGGTGAAAGTGCTCGGCGTATATCCGGTATAAAACTTTAGTTCATCCTGTAGTTTTATAATATCGTCGGAAAGAAACTGCGTATAATGTTCCAGCGATTCACCGTACTTTTTCTGGCAGCCGAACCGCGCGCTTGTGATTGTGTGCATATTATAAGAATGATTTTGAATCTCGACCAAACCTGAACTGATCATCTCGTTTATCTGATTCCAGGTTACATGTGAATAGTCGATGTTGTCGTCCGGAATGTTTGTAAAATCGTCCGTGTTTTTGCCTATTATGGACATTACAATCTTCATGTTGTATTTTTTGAGGAGCGGAAACACATTTGTGTAGTTGTTAAGATACCCGTCGTCAAAAGTTAATATAATAGGCTTTTCCGGCAAAGGCTTTCCGGAATAAACATAATCAATAAGGTCGCTCATTACGATTGTTTCATATCCGTTTTCTTTTAAATATTTGAGGTCTGTCTCAAATTCATAGGGCATGATAACGTCCTTGCCCGCCTTAGTCAGTTTTACCTCGTGATACATAAGTATAGGTATGCAGATTGCTGTTTTTGAGCCGTCGGTGATATGAGAGCTGTCGGGAGATTGTGGCCGGGCCGACAAAACATACGCGGAGGCAGAACCGAAAAGAATAGCGATCACAAGGATTATGGAGAGAATTTTATAATTGAGCTTTATTACCATTACTCGTGCTCCCTGCTATGGCAATTTCAAATAAAAACGGGAAGGCAGGTTGTTATCTTCACAAGCCGGAGGCCATCCGTTTCGGCGGAGAAGATAACAAAACTTGTTCCGCTCTGATTTTGTAATTGCGATAATTTTAAATATGTCAATAAATCTTATGAGGAAGACAAGAATAAAATATTAAAAAACTGATTTTTTTTATTTTATTGCAATTTTAAGTTATCATCACCGCCAAAGGCGGGGGAGAGACATTTATTTATTTTCTTTATCAAAAGTAAATCTGCTATTCATATAAAAAACACAGTTATACTCTCAAAAATCAAGAGTATAACTGTGTTTTAGAGAAGAGGATTTGTTTTTGTTTTATATAATTAATTCGTTTGAACTGAGCGGAGCTTGAAGTTAAAGGCGAGCAGACTCAAACTGTCCGCTTCGGATTTTAGCTCTGAACTTATCTGCGCGTTTTCAGCCGCCATAACCGAGGTTGTCTGCACAATTTCCGAGACCGATGAAATCTCTTTGTTGATTTTTCCGAGCGATTTTGACTGTTCGGAAAGCGCGCCGTTTACGTTTTCGACAAGCCCTACCACAGTCTCCACACCGTTTACGATATCGCTTAGCTTTTGAGCCGTTTGACCCGCTTTTTGCGTTCCGTCGCTTATGGATCGCAGGGTGCCGCCTATAATTTCGGTTGATTCCTTCACATAAGCGGCGCTGCCGGTGGCAAGTCTCCCCACTTCATCGGCAACAGTGGAAAAGCCTCTGCCGTAGCTTCCTGCCCGCGCGGCTTCAATTGAAGCGTTAAGCGCCAGAATATTTGTCTGAAAAGATATATTATCAATTGTCTTGATTATTTTATGTACGTTTGAGGATGAGGAGTTTATCTTTTCCATAGATTCAAGCAGCGAGCTCATATACTCATTGCCGGAAAGGGCATGGCTCTTTGCCATAATTGCCGCCTCATTCATCATTTGAGTGCTCTCTGCATTGTCTCGCGTTTTGTCGGAAACAAGCGTAACCGAACCCGTCAGGCTTTCAATGGCTTCCGCCTGCTCAGTGGCGCCGTGCGAAAGGTAAAGACTTGATTCTGAAACCTTTGATGCGGCGGCCTCCACCAGGGACGCGGAATTTTGAATGTCAAGCAGCAGCAGGTTGAGCGAATCAATAATTTGGTTGAGTGAATCTGAAATGTGCAGATACCCTCCGTCATAATTTCTTACCTTTGGAAGGTCAAGGTTGCCGACTGCGATTTTCCCGAGCACATCAGAGATGTCAAGGAGCATATCCCGCAGATTGGATTGCGTCCTGTTCACCGTTTCGGCAAGCACCGCGAAATCTCCGTTGTAGCTGTCGGAAACAGCCACGTCAAAGCTGCCTGCGCTTATGTTTTGCATTACCGCCGATATCTCGTTTACAGGGGCGGTGAAGCTTGACAGCATTTCGTTAATGCCTTCGACAAGGTTTTTCCACTCACCGGAGAAAATAGCGGTTTCAGCCCGGGTTTCAAGCCGTCCTTCACGCGAAGCCGTGATTAAAGCGGAAGTTTCTCTTAAAAGCCCGTTCATGGTGGCGGTTAAACCGTTCATGCCGGCTCTTATCGCTTCAAAATCCCCGCTGTACTCTTCTGTTATTTCCGGCGGGATTTCACCGGAGCTTATGCTGCTCATATAGCCTGAAATGGTGCTGAAATGCCCGGTGAAAACGTCAATAACCCGGTTAAACCCTTTATAAAAGCCTTTGTAGAATCCGTGAATGCCTTCGGTTTCGCCGCGCGCGTTAAGGTCGCCGTCAATAATCGCGGTGCTTACACGGGAAAACTCAACCATAATGGATCGAATTGTATCGTGCACACTTTCAAGGTTTTCGTTTATGCCCATAAAAAGCTCACGCTCTGAGGTTGTGTACTTGTTTCCTTCGCCCACCTCATGGTCAAAGTTGAAAGAACCCTGTGAAATCATTTGAAGCTTTTGAGCAAGCCGTTCAACCTCTTGCTTTAAATATTTGTGGCTTTCAATAGAAGCGGTAACGTCTTCTATTACTTCAACATATCCGGTGTGTTCGCCTTTTAGATTGTTGAGCGGTGAAGTCCTCACCCTGTAATGCTTTCCGTCATGCTCATAAGCGGTTATGGGGTTGCCTGCCTTCAGTTGCTCGACAGCGCAGAGACCGCCTTTGCATAACTCACTCCCGCGGGAGGCGCAGGGTATGCCGACAGCTTCACTTTTGCTTTTGCCTGACATCTTTTCCATAGCCTTGTTAATAAAAAGCCAGCGTTTGTCCAGGCCGTTTACAGAGATGGGCAGCCTGATCGAGTCGATTATTGATTCATAAAAATGAAATTCTTCCGTGACTTTATCAAGGGTGTCGTTAAAGCCTTTGATAATTTGGCGGTAATCACCGCTGTGCGCGCTGTCGTCGGCGCGCTTGTCATAGTTTCCCTCAACTGCCGAATTAAACAGCATTTTTGAATCACTGACAAGGCCGCGCACCGCATATATTGTTCCGTTGACTGCCGGCGCGATTTCATCATTTTCATCTTTGCTGTTTATAAAGGCTTCAAGATTGCCGCATGAAACTTTTTTCATCGCGCTTACGACGTTTTCTATATAATCCGCAAATTCATCCATTGCCATCGTCATCATGCCGATTTCATCTTTGCTCTTTACATTTAGCCGTTCTCTAATATGCCCCATGCTCATTTCACGTATCTGCTTCAGCGTTTTATCAATCGGTTTTGTTACAATAAAACGGCAGATCAGAGTTACGCCGACAGCGGTGATTAATAAAAACGCAAGCGTAATTAAAATTATGGCCGACGCAAGGCTGCCGACAGGCTCCGCAACCTCTTGATAGGGAACAGTTACCCCAAACGACCACAATGTGCCGCTTATCGGCGCGAATGTCATCCAGTAACCGGAACCGTCAAGCGTATAGCTTTTCGTTCCTGAATCCCCGTTCGTCATCAGCTTTTCAACAGCAGAGAGTGAGGCATAGCCAGAATCTTTTTTCGCGTCATTTATAACATTAGTTTGTTTAACCACATCACGGTAGTCACCGGAGGCGATCGTTGTGCCGCTTTTGTCAATGATGATTGCGTGACCGGTTTTACCCGCTTTCACATTTGTTATGTACCTTGACAGCAGATTGACGTTGAGCGTTCCGATCAAAATCTGCTTTACCTTGTTGTTGCTGTCTGTGATAGGTGAACAGATGTAAACCATGGTTTGTTCTTTGTTGGCGCTGCTTGAAACGGGATCGGAGATTACGTTTCCACCCTGTTTTGCCTTTTCAAAAAACGGCTGTCCGCTGATATCCTCAACCGCGTTATTTATATAAGTAACTTTTCCGTCAAGATTGCAGACGCCCATACTTTGCAGATCAAGCCTGCCGATATACTCCATCAGACAATCTTTTTGTGTTTTCCAGTCGAATCCTTTAACCTTTTGCTCACTGGCGGCGTTAAAAACCTGCCATTGCAGATTGTCAAGCTTTTGTGTAATAAGATCTGTATTGTTCTTTGTGACGTTTTGCAGATTTGCTTTTAAAGAATCTTCAAGATTGCTGGAGGACTGCCTGTAATAAAGAAGACCTGTCGAAGACATCGCAACAGTTAACATTGCCAAAACGCACAGCGTTATTTTGAAACCGACAGTTAAACCTTTTGTCTGTCTTCTGCTTCTTTTAAATAAGTGTGACAGCATTCGGTTATATCCCTCCTTCAATAAGCTTTATTAACGAGAAAAATATAACATTTAATATTCAGCTCAAATACATAGGCAATGTAATAGTTCGTTAAAGGTTTTGTAAAATAGCTTTGCCTGTTCAAAAAGAAAGTTTACAGTAATTTAAAAATGTAATTGTAATATTATTTTACATAAATAAAAGAGTATAGAAAAATAGACTTTAATATTTAAAATATAGCGGCTGTTTTTGAGAGCAAACAAAAAATAAATAATAATTTGATATAAAAGGTTGACAAACCTCCTATGTATGTAGTAAAATAATCAAGCGCTAAGATAAGCAAATGGGAGCATAGCTCAGCTGGGAGAGCACATGCCTTACAAGCATGGGGTCATAGGTTCGAGCCCTATTGTTCCCACCATTTGGCCCGATAGTTCAGTTGGTTAGAACGCTAGCCTGTCACGCTAGAGGTCAGGGGTCCGAGCCCCCTTCGGGTCGCCATTTTGCCTCTGTAGCTCAGTCGGTA
>DBTI01000056.1:1148-18018 GCA_002306975.1 Ruminococcaceae bacterium UBA1320 | reverse complement strand
CACCCAAATTCCCACTACCTTCGGCAATGTATAAAACATCGCCGCAAATGTCAACGGTAATAAGCATAAATACCCCCATGTATTTATTGTCTCAGAGACATTGTCAAAACTATCTTCTTTTAGGTGATAGTAGTTGAATTTATTGCCTTTGTCAAGAATTCCCGACCTGATTGTAGATTGAGAAGAGCGGCAGCATGATCGACATGATGATAAAGCCGACAATAATGGCGAGCGAGACGATCATCACAGGTTCAATAAGCGCAATCAGCTTTTCTATCGCAGTATCGGATTCCTCATCATAAAACGCCGATGTCTTGTTGAGTATATCGTCAAGGTTGCCGGATTCTTCGCCAATGCTGAGCATAGAACAGAGCATGGGAGGAAACATTGAAACCTTTCGCACAGCCGCCGAAAGTGAAACACCGCGGCGCACATCTTCGCTTACATTTTGAAGCTCTGATTCGACATATTTGTTGCCTAGCGTTCCGCCTACAATTTCAAGAGACTGAACGATCGGCATACCGCTGCTGTAAAGTGACGCAAATGTGCGGGAAAACTGAGAAGACGCTACAATAAGCAGCAGCTTCCCCACTATGGGGGCTTTGATCTTTAACTTATCCCACCACAGTCTTCCGCCGGAGCTTTTTAGAAAAGAATGCCACAGAATCGCGATAAGAATAATGGCGATTATAATTATGAGCCAGTAGTTTGTCAGCGCTCCGGAAATAGCAAGAAGTATTTGAGTCGGTAACGGAAGCGTTCCTCCGACTTGATCAAACATTTCCATAAACTTCGGCAAAACAACCACGAGCATAAGAATTACGATACCTACAATTAAAACAACGAGAAAAGCGGGATAGATGAGCGCCTTTGATATTTTATTATGCAGTTTATTGTCTCTTTCATACTGGTCGGCCATGCGGAGCATTACGTTGTCAAGTGAACCGCTGGCTTCGCCTGCCGCCACCATGCTCAAAAACAACGAAGGAAAGGCATCTTTTTGAGATTTCATTGCCTTTGAGAGAGAGTCGCCTTTTTGAACTGATTCATATACGCCAAGAATAGTGGCTTTTAAAAATTTTCCTGTTGTCTGCTGATAAAGCACGTCGAGGCATTTTATGACGGTAAGCCCGGAAGTCAGCATCGTGGAAAACTGTCTGGCGAAGATGGCAAGCTCTTTTAGCTTCAGCTTTTTGGGCGTAATGTTAATCGGCTTGTTTGCAATGCCCGCTTGTCTTACCGATATGCAAAACTGGTTGCGTTCACCCAGCATTGAATAGAACATTTCGACGTTTTCTGCTTCGATCGTTCCGGAAAACGTTTTCCCGGTCATATCCTTAGAAACATACTGGTATTCAGGCAAAAATTGCCCCTCCCCCCTAAAAAACGAAAAGACACGTACACTAATATCGTGACGGGTCTTTGTTGGCAAGAATGTCTAAGAAAACCAGATTGTCATTTCATTTGTAAAAAAATTCTGTAACAGAAAAATAAGGCATCCTAACAAGTATAACAATCGGAACCCAATATGTCAACAAAACCCCAATATTCACAAAAAATTTCATTCAAAACATAAAAAGTATAGGTTGCTTTTTACTGATCTTGAAATAAAAGTATGGCTTGCCTTTTGGTTACTCCCTTTAAAGTTATGCTAATGTTTCTGATAATTCCGCGGTATTCGGCTCAAGAATCTTTAGAAAAACCTTGACAATCTCAGGGTCAAACTGTGTTCCGGAGCACCTGATAAGCTCTCCGATCGCGACCTCTTTGCTTAATGCTTTGCGGTAGTAGCGGTCGTTTACCATGGCGTCATAAGAGTCGGCAACGGAAAGTATGCGGGAAAGAAGGGGAATCTCATTGCCTTTCATTCCCTGCGGATAGCCTTTGCCGTCGAAACGCTCGTGATGGCAGAGTATATAATCCGCCACATGTGAAAGCTCCGGAGCCGACTGGGCTATGCGGTAGCCGATTTCACAGTGCTTCCTCATTTGAATCCACTCTTCATCGGTAAGCTTGCCGGGTTTTAAAAGGATCTGGTCGTTGACACCGATTTTACCGATATCATGCAGCATGGAAAAGAGTTCAAGATCGTTTAAGTCGCTTTGAGAAAGACCCAATCGGCGTCCGGCTTCTGAGCAAAGGCCTGTCAGGCGCATGGCGTGTTCTTCGGTTTCAAAGCTTTTTTCAAACAGCATATTCTGAAGTGAAGAAATAACCGAACTGCGATAACTTCTGCTTTCAAGCAGCTTGTGGCGATACATGAAATTTTCAGCGACGTTCAGAATGTCGGGCATGCTTTCATTTTTTTGAGATTTGCACGCGTAGCCGAGCGAAATGCTGACCTTGCTTTGATCTGACGATTGGTTGCCGCAAAGCGTCAGAATATTTTTGCATACCCTTGCCGCGTCGTCAAGCGTTGTGTTTGGCATAAGAACAATAAATTCATCACCGCCGTAGCGTGCCACAACATCGTTGTCGCGGCAGGCGAGGCTTAATATATTGGCGATGGTAACGAGAAGCATGTCGCCCTGATGATGCCCAAAGATATCGTTGGTCATTTTAAGACCGTTTGCGTCACCCATTATTATTGAAACGGGCAGATAGTCAACCTCGTCAAACGCTTTCAGCTTCTTTTCAAAATACGCACGGTTATAAAGCCCTGTCAGCTTGTCGTGATAGCTTAGATAGGCTATTTCTCTTTCACGTTTTTTCTGGTCACTTACATCGTTAAAAAATACAACATACCCGCTGTTCTCATTTTGGAGGCTTACTGGAGTAACACGAAATGTTATACTTTTTGCTTTTTCTGCTTTGCTTTTTAAAATCACATTGCCGCCGAATTCTATGTTGTTACTGTCATAAACTTCCGGAGAGAACACATTAAGAGGGCAGATACTGTCTTCAAGACTAAAGCTCAAAACAGATGTAAACGCTTTGCCGACCGCGTCTTCACCCCAACCGGTAAGCCTTTCCGCCGCTGAATTTAAATAGGTTATTCGTCCGCCATGATCCGTGGCGATAATGCCTGTTTGAATATTGTTAACCGCAAGGCGCAGCTGATTTTCTATCTCGCTGTATTGATCGCTGAAATCATCGATGCAAACAGTATAACAATCACCTGAACTGCCGAGTTTCACATTATATTTAGGTTTATCAAAGCCGCCATAGATAAAATGGAGCTTATTTGACTTTATGCTTTTTTCCACCTCTTTGAAAAGGTATGTTAGATTTTCGGGCAGATTTTCAAAATTCATGCCTGTAACATCCACACAAAAAAGATCTACGAAAGCATGGTTACAGTCAGTAAAGACGTATTCAATTTTATCAAGAGACGAGAGTTTAACCATAAATCCGGCGGCAGCAACTGGAATGTTATAATCTCCATTTTCATTCATTGGGCATGCTCACCACCTTATGCTTAATTTAGGAAATCTAAATATCTACAGATTAATACAGTCTATAAGAAATAGACTAAAATCATCCTGATTTTATATACAATTTTGTACATATTTTTATGCAATATTATTATAGCATAAGGCTTTGCCATTTACAACAGACTTTGGAAAATTTCAAAAAAATGACTAATTGTTTATTATTTATCGTTTAAACCTACTATAATATATGAGGCTCGAAAAACAATTCACACATAGCATATCAAATCACTATAGCAATTACATTTTTAAAAAGAGTAATAAGGAGATGTCTCTTTTCTTTTTTAATTGCTATAAGCTTTTTCTATTATACATAAAAAAACATCATGCCATACATCCAGCATGGCATGATAAAGTGTATGTGGTGATGAGGGCTTAACGTATATCATACGATTGCCGCCGCCATGACCGTTATATCGTCGTCGTGCCCGTCGCTTCGCAGCTCTTTTGCCTTTTCGGCAAGATGCTTTGCAAATGCGCGCGGCTCGCCGCTAAATTTTTCGAGTGCACTAATGATAAAGCTGTCATCCTGAGAAACGGCGCCGTCAGACAACACCACAACGACGTCGCCGGCGCGAAGGCGCGCGTTTGCTTTCTCAAGCTTGACCTCGGGCAATATGCCGATGGGCATGGAGGAAGGTTCAATGCGCTCGACCCTTCCGCAACGCCGGATATAAGTGGGCGGTGCGCCCGCCTTTAAAAATGTCGTCGAACCGTCAAAAAGATCGATGCTCGCAATGTCAAGGGTTGAAAACGACTCATCACCTGATTTCACCATCATTGCGGTTCCCGCGATTTTCGCCGCCTCGTCAAAACCGAAGCCGCACCGCAAAAGCCGCGACATAAGCCCGACCGTAAGATTGCTGTCTATCGCCGCGCTGCCGCCGCAGCCCATGCCGTCACTCAAAAGCAGCATGGCGCGCCCCTGTTCATCCACAAAGGATTCGCAGGCGTCACCACAGAGTGTTTCGCCCGTTTTTTGAATAGCCGCTTCACCGAATTTTACGCTGTATTGCGGCTTCTGGGTGAAAAGCAGCCGCAAGGATCCGCTTTCCTCATTCTGCGATATGCGCGGCCCGTCCATTGTCCGCCCGCAGGTGGAGTGAAGCGCCTCAAGCAGTTTCTCGCGGTTGACACGGGTGTTTTTGCCGTCTACCTCAGTCTCTATCGTCAGCCGCCCGCGCGCGTCGACGAAAAGCCGGGAGGACGACGCGCAAAGACCGCACGCCGCGAGAGCCGCTCTGACCCGGTCACTGCCGCCCGCTTTCCTTTTCCCATTTGAAAAATCAGCCGCGATATCACGCATCAGGCACGCTGTATTTGAAAAACCGGGAGCCATAAGCCGCCTTAACTGCTCGCTTTTTAACTCCGCAGCCTTACGGGCCGAAAATTCGGCGTAACACCGATTGATTGTGCCGACAAAATCGCTTAGCTTGCAGCAGCGTGCCGCAAAATGCTTTGGAATATCTTCACGCGTCAGGGTCCGGTTTTTGCGCAGCGTGTCTGTTACATCGTTAAGCGTGTTCATTGTGTCGTTGTAAACCGTGCCCCAGCAATACATATGCATACCGCATTTTTTGCAGGTGTCTTCCGCAGCTTCGGAAAACACTAAGGAAATATCGGCGGAGCCGATCTTGTTCAGCTTTCCGTGCACCTGAGAAACCATTTCGGAAATCTCATCAAGGGCGTTTGCCGCGTCTGTTAAACGGTCGCAAATCGCCTCGCGGGCATGCCGCTCGCCCGCGCTGTTGACCGGAGCGAACAGCACCGATATACGGCAGAGCACTTTCTCGGGCAGCAGCATGAAGATGACAGATGCCGTCGCGACCTCGTAGGTCACAGTTAACGTCTGTGAGACGCTGCTTGAGAAAGTGATGCACGCGACCGCGTTTGCAAGGATAAACGCCACAGTCGTCCATAACCGGCCAAGCGGAGCAAAAACGCCGGCGATAAGGCCGCCGAAGCCATAGCCGACAAGCATGCCGGAGGAAGCCCCACCCCCAAGGCTCAAAACCATTCCAGCGGAAATGCCCATTATGGAACCGCCCGTTTCTCTGCCGTAGCGCGCTGCGCACAAAACGACAAAGACGGCGGCGATACGCCCTAAGGATATACCCGAGAGCTGCACTCTTTCAAGAGCGAGCAGCAGCACGCAAAGGCTGATTGTAATGCTTATCAGCTCGTGCTGAGTCAGCCCCCACAAGCCGGTGGGCTTGTTTATGTAGTTTGCGGCATGCCCGAAAAAAACAGCGGCACAGCCGCAAAGCAGCGTTTCTATTAAAAAGATTAAAACATCATATGCCACAAAACCGCCGCCGAAAACCACCGCCGCTCCGGTTATCGCGGTGGCAAGCGCGGCAAGGCAAGGTGCAAAAGCGGGATGTGAGGAAAGCCCCTCAAAGCTTGCAAGAACCCATTTGAAAAGAAAAACCGCAATCACTGCGGCAACATACCGGATTGAATATTCCGGCCCCTGCGGCAGCATATAGCCAAGCATTGCCCCGATGAGAACAAAAATGCCGTAGCCCGGGCTTGCCGCCGCGACCGCCGCAATACCAAACGGCGCGCATTTGCCGAATATTTCGGCGCGGGAAGCCAAAAGTCCCAAAAGAACGCCGCCCATGGCGTGAAGCACTGCCCTGCCCGCACCTTTTTCAATGTTTCGGGATAATGCCGCCTGTAAGCTACCGGTTATAATATTGTTCTTTGGCATATTTTTTGCCGCCTCCGTCCATACCGGCCCTTTTAAAATAAAAGCCGGTAAAATTTGCTTTCCCACCGTTTCCGGTAAAAAATATTATAAGGCGGATAAAACAAAAAAGGTGTCGGAGCGTGTAGGCAAAATATGGATATTTTACGCCCCATGTACTGTTTTAATTCAGTACATGGGGCGTAAAACTGGGGAGTTTATATAATTGGGGCTTGTTATAAAAAATTAAAGCAGAAAATAAAATTCTAAAGATCGTACTTAGTTCTGTGCTTCCATCATTTCCCTAACCTTGATCTTTGCTTTTCTGCTTATTGAGAAGAGCAGTGTCAGCGAGGTGAACACGACACATATTCCGATAAGAACAAAGATGTTATGCCACGCTGCCGCGGAGTTGTAACTGGAGCTTAATTCTTTAAGAAGATTGACCGAATAAGTCATCGGCATGTAGGGGTAAAGCACATTGAAAAATTTCGGAACAGTTTCCATTGGGAACGTGCCTCCGCACGAGGTAAGCTGAAGCACAAGGAAGGCGATTGAAAGGAATTTGCCGAGGTCTTTGAGATTTACGATAAGGAACTCGACGATTGATATAAACACGAGTGAAATCAGTATGCAGGAGGCGTAGTAGGCGGGTACATTGTCAACCGAGAAACCAAGCCCGAGCTGCACGATCATACCAAGAGCAATTGCCTGTGCCACGCCGATAAGAGCGAACGCGCATACACGGACAACTTTTTTATTAGAATGCCTTGAAAGAACCTTAATGCGCTCGTCGGCGTCAAGATAGATGCCGAAGAACATTAAAATTGCACCGACCCAAAGGGAAAGCGACATAAAATACGGTGCGAAAGCCGTGCCGTAATTGGGGATCGGGTTAAGACTATCTTCTTTTATTTTCACGGGGTTTTCAGCATAGGTATCAAGACCGTCAGTGGATTTAAGCTCGCTGTTGGCGTCGTTTATTGATGTGCTCACACTATTTTTTGCGGTCTTTGTGCCTGATGAAAGCTTTTGAGCACCGTCGTTAATCTCACTGTTTGCCTGGGCAAGCTTGTTGCTGCCGGAAAGGAGCACTTCGCTGCCGCTTTTCGCCGAGGCAAGACCGCTTGCAAGCTGCTGTGAACCACTCAAAGCCTTGGAGGAACCATCCTTGAGCGCGGAAAGAGCAGAGGAGAGCTGATTGATTCCATCGCTAAGCTGGCCAAGACTGTCGGTGCTTTTTGCGAGGATTGCCGTACCGCCGGCAAGCTGAGAAACACCTGTTTTGAAGGCTCCGCCATTTTCAAACTGCGACTGAAGCTGCCCCGAGCCTGCCGCCAGTGTCTCACCGCTTGAAACGACGCTCTGTTTTGTGGCGTCGGAACTTGCCATGCTGACCAAAGCCGTTTCAAATGCCGATTCGCTTGTGACCGACGGGTTGGTCGCCGCGCTGTATATTGTAACAAGGTTTGCGAGCATCTGAACCTGCTGTGCATATTGCGCCTTTAGGTTCGGGTCGGTGGCGGTAACATAGGCCGCCTGAGCAGTTGTAAGGCTGGTTTTATAGCCCGCGAGAAGCTGTGCCGACGCCGGATCTGTTTTAATCATGGTGTAAAGCGTGTTGTTAACGGCGGAAACATAAGTTTGCGTGCCCTTTGTTACACTGGTAACCCCGTCATACACTGTCGGGTTTTTGGCGTCGCCGCCCGGAGAAAATTGTAAAAGCAGGCTCTGCGCGCCGCTGTTGAGAGAAGTGATTCCGGTTTTCAACATCGGCATATTGGTTGAAACGGCGAGCGAAAGCTGCTTTGCGCCGTCTGAGGCTTCGCCAAGGCCGCTGTCTAAAGCGCCAAGCCCCGAATTAAGGCTGCTTGCGCCGCTGTTTAAACTGACGACGCCGCTGCTCAGGCTTTTAATTCCATTTGAAAGGGCGTTTTGACCGTTTGCCGCCTGTTTCGCGCCCGAACTGAGAGCGGTCGCTCCGTCGTTTAGCTGTGTCAAGCCGTCATTTAATGTGCCGAGCTTTGACGGAATCTCTTTAAGCTTTGCCGTAAGCGTTGAGGTTATTTCCTTATCAACGCTGCCGCGCGCTGTTTCCTCAAGTTTGGTGACGGCGTTTTTCATAATCTGCGATGCTATATAGTTGCGTTTCTGGTTTGATTCATAACTTATTTCCGCAACCTGTTTGTCGGAGGTTGAGGCCGAAGCGATGCATTCGGAGAAGTTTGAAGGGAAGGTGATAACCGCGTAATATTTTGTCCCCGCCGCTCCGTCTTGGGCGTCGGAGGAATTTGTTACTTCAAAGTTCAGCGTTTCGTCGTCAAGAAGCTTATCTGTGGCCTCCTTGCCGAGATTGCGTTGTTCACCGTTGATTACAGCGCCTTTATCACTGTTTACAATAGCGACCGGTACGGTTTTAAGAGAGTTGTAAGGATCCCAGAATGCCTGAAGGTAGAAAAAACTGTATAAGAGGGGTATGATGATGACACCCAGTATTAATACCGAGCATTTTGCGATAGTCTTTGGTTTCATTGCTAATCACCCTTTGATTTATATTTTTTGCGGGTCTGCCAATCCGTTTTTCGGTGCCATTAATCCGTCCTTGATGAAGAGACTGACAGATTCGGCAATCTGCTTTTCGTTGAGCGGCTCATGTTTTTCTTCCCATTCAAACGCAAGCGCCGAATAGAGCTTGATAACGGAAAAAGCGAGGACCGAGGTGTTGCAGTGCTTTATAACGCCGTCTTCAACAGCCTCATTGAGTTTTGCTTCAATATAGGTTGTTATTTGCTCCTCAATCATCGACATCATTGAGCATGCGGAAGGGGTTTTAAGCTCCTTTGCCTCGCGGGAAATGCGATATATAAATTTTTGCCTAGTGCGAAGCATCAGCAGGTTGTAGACAACCTCATGGATCTCGTCAAACAGCGAGAGATTTTTTACCTCTATGCTTGACACAAACGTTTTTATATCTGCAAGAAGCTCATTTGCAAGATGGAAAAAAAGATCGTCCTTATCTTTGAAATAAAGATAAACCGTGCCCTTTGCCACATTCGATTTTTGTGCAATCTGATCCATGCTCACGGATTTATAACCGAAATCAGTAAATAGCTCTCTCGCAGCATTGGCTATTTCTAATCTTCTAGACTCTTTAACATCCATCAATGTGCCTCCTGTTGTTAATGAATGACCGTTTGACGTAATTGGTCATATTGATAGTATAGGCTTTTTAAATAATGATACAAGGCTCATAAAACGGGAATATCAGTTAAATTTGAGGGATATTTTAAACTATCACGTATTTACTCAAAATAGCTCACTTTTGATCTTTACTGCGCTGAATTACTGAAAATCTGGCAAAGTACAAACTGTTTTTTGTGCTCTCACTTCAAATTTTCCACAAAAAAGCTCGCTATTTTTGTGGAAAATGCCCGCAGAAAAAATGCGGGCATTAAAAATTAAAGTTGTTCTGTTTTTTAAATCAGCTGTTAAAAACCGCGTCTGAAAACCTCAGAACTCTCATTCTGGAATAGATATCCGGAAACTGCGAAAACCAGCCCATCGGCTCGCTCAGCCTGTCTTCTGTGTTGCAGCAGATAAGTATATCGTCCCATGATGACCCTGCCCGCGTTACATAAAGCCCGTGACCGAAGCGGTCGGGGATGTAGTCTGTCACGACAAGCTGCACTACATCCCCTTCTAGGATAAGAGAGGGCTCTACACTTTCCCAGTCACCCTGCGTTATCTCTTTTGCCATCGGACCGAAAGCCTTGCGGGAATCGGTCACATAACTGTAAAATTCTTCAACACGGCACCAGCGGTTTGAACCTATGTTGCTTCTTGAACCGTACCAAATGCCTTTGACCTGCCGCGTATCCGAGAGAATGCGCGCGGCGTTTTTTGCAACAACATTTTCGGTGAAGCCCGGCATCCAGCCGCCATAGGCAGCCCAAACGCACTGACTGATAAAATTCGTACAGTTTTCCCCGTGGGCGTAATAAAAAAGCCGTTGTTCCCGCGGCACATTGTCGTAAAGCGCGAAAGCCTGTGCGTAAAGCTTGCCGAGCAGCGCATTATAACTATATGTCTTCGCCATTGCAGCACCTCCCCAAAATTTATATGCGCGCAGCGGCAGGTCTATGATATTTAAGGTTGGGTTAAGAAGTAGAGAAAAATTTTGGACAGACTGATGGAATATAGCAGGATGATTTACAAAATATAATTATTATATGTATTTCCATTAATGTTTAAGTCTATAATCAAAAGCAAGCTGGTTTATGTGGGATAAGAGTATTCTGAACTTCTTGGTGTATTACAATAAAAGGCTGGGATTGATTTGATGAAGACAAATAATGAACGGGGTTGGTATCCTTCCCCCAGATATTTGTTTAGAAAAAATGTTATTATCCGTTATTTAAAAAAACAACATCTGCAAAGCAAAACTTTGCTTGAAATTGGATATGGTGCAGGCGACATGCTGATTACTTATAATCAATTGGGATTAAAAGTAGCGGGGTATGATTTTTCGGAAATGGCATATCAGGAAGCCTTGAACAGAATTCAGAAAAAAGGGATTACTGATATCAAACTGCTAAAAGACAAGAATGAATTGAAGCTGGAAAAGTTTGATTTCGTTATCGCTTGTGAAGTACTTGAGCACATGGAGGAAGATGGGAAAACTCTGTCGGAATGGGCAGAGTATCTGAAACCAGGTGGACTTCTGATTATTTCGGTTCCGGCCAAAATGAGCAAATGGGGTGTCAGCGATCAATGGGCAGGTCATTATCGGAGGTACGAGAGAACGGAAATAACAGACAAGTTGAGGGAACATGGGTTTTATAGCATAAAAGTATTGAGTTACCTGTTCCCATTCAATATTGTATTGGATCGTTTGCTCAACAAAGAAAAAAAAGATTTAATCGTTGAGAAAAATTTAAACGTAAATGACAAAAAAGCTTCTTCAGAAGCCAGTGGCATTATTCGGAAATCGAATAGGCTTTTTCGATTCGTTTCTAATCCCGTTTTTTTAACGCCGTGTTTCGTGATTCAGAGAACATTTTTCAGGATGGACTTAGGCTCTGGATATATCTGTTATGCGATCAAAAAGGGGGAACCACCGGCGTTTGATGTTTGATCAGTCACTTTTACAATAAAGTCAAGGCCAGAGCCGCTTTGTTACCGTTTTATTTGAAATTGCGATAGACTTTCTAATTTTATGATTAGAGTTATACAAACTTTTGAACAAGTTATTTATACATCTGACAAATCGAGAACAAATAATATTCAAAATATATACTAAATAAGAAACTAATGATATAATAATTGAAAGGGTAATTAATTATTTTTGGGAGGGCTTTTTTAATGGATGAACAGCAACAGCAAACACCGTGGCAGCAGAATGAACCTGTCGTAGAGCAGCCGCAGCAGGATGACAAGAAAAAGAAATTTGCTATCGCAGGTTTCGTTCTTGGCCTTGTTGGTCTTGTTGCATGGCTTGTTCCGATTCTTGGCCTTGCTGACGGTATCGTCGGTATCATAATGAGCGTGAAGGGTCTGAAATCTGAAAAGCGCACATTCGCCCTTATCGGTCTTATCCTTTCAATCGTTGGCATAGTTGCTTCAATTGTGTTTTGGATTTATGGCATTGTAGTGGCAATGAATACTATAGCAAATCTCAACTTTTAATCATTATTCGTTACATAAAGCGGCTCTCGTAAATGAAAAATTTACGGGAGCCGCTTTATGTTTCGTTTTATAGTTGATTAATTACCAGTTATATGGTATATTGGTAAATGATTCGAGAGGACAGGCGGTGTGAAAAACGGCGGGGATAAGCTTTGATGAAGTAATGGAATACAGCGCGGGCAACAAACGCTGTTTCGATAACCTTTGCCGTAATTTTGATTCGGTGCTGCCTTTTGTCGGCGCGGGCCTGTCTGCCTTTGCCTACCCCTGCTGGAGCAGCTTTTTAAAAGAATCCGCTCAAGCTCTTGATGATGGCGAAAAAAGCGGGTTTGAAGGGGCAATGGCAAAGCACGACTATGAAAGCGCCGCCTCTGTGCTTGAAAAAAATAAGGGCACGGAAGATTTTCGCCGGGATGTTGAAAAAGCGTTTTGCGCAAAAAAACTTTATACTCCTGAATTCGTTCCGAAGATAAAAGCACAGGCCGCTTTTATCCTGCCTGAGCTTTTTAAAGGGCTTGTTCTCACAACAAACTTTGACCGTGCACTCGAGCGGGTATATGAGCTTTACGGCAAAAGGTTCAGATACATCGGGCACCCGGGCAATGCGCGATTGCTGTGCCGCGCGCTTCAAAAACCACACAGCGCCACCCTTTATAAATTTCACGGCGATATCTCACATGCCCGCAACCTTGTGCTGACCAAAGAGCGGTATGACCGCTGCTATAGAACCGACGGCGCTCTGGCAAGAGGGCTGCGCGCCTGCTTTAAAAGCAAAAGCATGCTGTTTCTAGGGTGCAGCCTAAACAGCGACCGCACAATGGATGTTTTGCAGAGCGTATTGCAAATTGGAGCACACCATTACGCGATTCTCGATTGTGATAAAGAAAAGCTTGAAGAAAAAAAGCGTGAGTTGGAAATCCGGGGCATTGAAGCGATCTTCTACCCCGACGCAAGGCATGATTCCGTGTGTGTCGTACTAGAAAAGCTTTCGCAGTCGGTTAATCGGTAGAGTTCAAACCGGATGTTTCTCTCCCGCCGGAGACGGGGGAGAAACTAAACAATCAGGATTTTTTGAACTGTAGACGGCTCTTATATTTGACTATTTTCTATGAAAATTATATTATATATCTGTATAGATTCTCGCGATGAGGTATTAACAACCGAACCGCCACATAACGCAATGCCTGTTTAGCTGCCAAATCGGGCTTTTGCATTGTTTTTCACCGGCAGCGGATTGGGAATATAGCTGAACATATGAACAGCAGTCTTATTAAAAAAGATACAATAACGCTTGACGCAAACACATTTGACCCTGATGTTACGTTTGACTGCGGTCAGTGCTTTCGCTGGGATAAGCGGGAAGACGGCGCCTGGTGCGGCGTTGCTTACGGACGTAAGCTTACCGTAAAAAAAGACGGAGGCGGCCTTTTCATTGAGGGTGCCGACGAATGCACTTTTGAAGCGGTTCTTAAGGGCTATTTTAACCTTGACCGCGACTATGACAAAATTTGCGGGCAGCTTTCGGGCGACCCGGTGCTTGCGGCGGCGATCCAGTTTGCCCCGGGAATACGCATTTTGAGGCAGGAACCGTGGGAGGCGCTTTGCTCCTTTATCATATCGCAAAATAACAATATTCCGCGCATTAAGGGCATTGTGTCGCGGCTTTGTGAAAATTTCGGGGACTTGATAGCAGACGGCGAACACGCTTTCCCGCCCGCTGAGCGGCTGGCACCCCTTTCGGTGCAGGAACTATCGCCGCTTCGCAGCGGGTTTCGCGCCGGTTATATCCTTGACGCGTCGCGCCGCGTCGTGGACGGTGAAGTTGACCTTGCCGCCCTTTCGGAAATGCCCCTAGACGACGCGCGAAAATCGCTTATGAAGATTAAAGGCGTGGGGCCGAAGGTGGCCGACTGCGCGCTGCTTTTTGGCTGCGGGCGGCTTGACGCATTTCCGGTTGATGTGTGGATAAAACGCGTGCTTGCGCGGTTTTACCCTGACGGTTTTCCACAGGAATACATCAAATACGGCGGCATAGCACAGCAGTTTTTGTTCCATTACGCCCGTTGCTGTGAAGACAGCGGGTTTTAATTAAGGAGATTTCAATTTAATGAAGCTTCTCGTTATTGACGGAAACAGCATACTCAACCGCGCTTATTACGGCATAAAGCAGTTGACGACAAGCGACGGTTTATATACTAACGGCATTTACGGCTTTATGAATATACTGAACAAGCTGCTTGACGAGACAAAGCCTGATTCCGTCGCGGTCGCATTTGACCTTGCCGCGCCGACCTTCAGGCATAAGGCGTACGACGGCTATAAGGCGGGGCGCAAGCCGATGCCGGATGAGCTGCATATGCAGATGCCGGTTTTAAAGGAACTTCTTGACAAGCTCGGATATGTCCGCCTTGAAGCGGAGGGCTTTGAAGCCGACGATATTCTTGGCACACAGGCGCACATCTGCGCGGAGCGCGGTGATGAATGTGTCATCGCAACAGGCGATCGCGACAGTCTTCAGCTTGTCAGCGACAAGACAATTGTTTTGCTTGCGGGCACAAAGGGCGGGCGGCCGGAAACAACGGTTTATAACAAAGAGAAAATTCAAGAGGTCTATGGCATAGAACCCAAAAAGCTTATCGAAGTCAAGGCGCTTATGGGCGACGCATCAGACCGTATCCCCGGCGTTGCGGGCGTGGGCGAAAAAACCGCTCTTACCCTTATTCAAAAATACGGCTCCCTTGATAAGATTTACGAGGATTTATCGGCGCTTGATATACGTGACAATCTTCGCGGCAAGCTTGAAACGGGGCGGGATAACGCCTTTATGAGCCGCGAACTTGCGGAGATTCACACAGACGCGCCTGTAGAAACAGATATAAACAGGCTGAGAATAAAAGCGCCGGACAATGCGGGGCTTTATACTCTGCTTAAACGGCTTGAATTTTACAAGATGATAGAGAAAATGGGGCTTTCGGGCACACAGGCAGTGACCGAAGCGGGTGAGCCTGTTAAAACGCTGAAAGTACAAATCGCAGAAGACGGAAAGGCGCTGCTGTCACGGCTCAAAAAGGGCGGTGCGGCAGATTTTTGCGCAGTCATAAGCGACGGCGTTGAAGCGCTTGCTTTTGCCTTTGATGATGAGATTACCGTTGCACTGCCGGAAAGGACAGAGGGCTATGACGATTTTGTCAGGGCTTTCATGACAGACAGCGGCATAAAAAAGCGAACGCATGATATCAAACCGGTTCACACGGCATGCCTCAAAGCGGGCTATGAGCTTTGCGGCGACGGCTTTGATACCTTGCTTGCCGGTTATGTCCTCGACCCGCTTGCGTCGTCTTATGAGCCCTCACGCCTTTGCGGAACGATGGGCGTAACGCCGCCTGCAATCGACTGCCCGTTCGGTTTGCTTGACGACGTTTGTGCAGCCGCAAAGAACGCAGCAGCGGTTCACGCCATGAGCGGTGCAATGGCAAAGAAAATGGAAGAAAACGCGCAGGAAAAGCTTTATTATGAGGTGGAGCTGCCGCTTGCCCGTGTGCTCGCGCAGATGGAAACCTGGGGCTTTCGCGTGGATGCCGGGGGCATTACAAGCTATGGCAATTTGCTTGAAGCAAAGCTTGACGGCATTCAAAAAGAAGTTTATGAGATTACAGGCTATGAGTTTAACATAAATTCGACAAAGCAGCTTGGCGAAGCGCTGTTTGTAAAGCTTGGGCTGCCGCCGAAGAAAAAAACAAAAACGGGGTTTTCAACAAACGCGGAGGTGCTTGAAGCGCTTCGCGGTTATCATCCGATTATCGAGCTGCTGCTCGACTATCGCCAGCTTTCAAAGCTGAAGTCAACCTACACCGACGGGCTTTTAAAGGTGATCGCACCCGATGGTCGGATTCATTCAAGTTTTAATCAGGTTGAAACACGCACAGGCAGAATAAGCTCCACCGAACCGAATCTTCAGAACATTCCGGTTCGGAGCGAAGCGGGGCGCGAGCTGCGGCGGTTTTTCATTCCTGCCGACGGATTTGTGCTTATCGACGCGGACTATTCACAGATTGAACTGCGCATACTCGCCCATGTCGCCGACGACAGCGCGATGCTTGGCGCTTTCAACAGCCATGAGGATATTCACACCCTTACAGCTTCACAGGTGTTCCACATGCCGCTGGGTATGGTTACGCCGCTTATGCGTTCGCGCGCAAAGGCGGTTAATTTCGGCATTGTTTACGGCATCGGCGCTTTTTCACTGTCACAGGATATCGGCGTTTCGGTCAAGGAAGCCGACAGCTATATCAAAGGGTATCTCGACACCTTTTCGGGTGTTCGCGGATATATGGAGCGCGTCATCAAGGACGCGCATGAAAAAGGCTATGTCGAGACACTGCTGGGGCGCCGCCGCAGCCTGCCGGAGCTTAGTTCAAGTAACCATAATCTGCGCAGTTTCGGCGAGCGTGTGGCGCGCAATACCCCCATTCAGGGGACAGCCGCCGACATCATCAAGATCGCAATGATTAAAGTAAACGACCGGCTCAAAAAAGAAGGCATGCGATCACGCCTTATCTTACAGGTTCACGATGAGCTGATTGTTGAAGCGCCGACCGAAGAAGCCGAGCGCGCAGGCGTTATTCTTCAGGAAGAGATGGAAGGCGCGATGAAGCTCAATGTGAAACTTGAAGCCGATATCCACAAGGGTATCTCCTGGTACGCCGCCAAATCCTAACGCCCGCGGCGGGCAATTCGCCACTTGCAGTGAGCAATTCTTGCGATAGATTTATATAAGCTTTCATCTTTGTGTCACGGAATTTTTTTGATTGCTATATTTTTAAAAAAAGAAAACAGGTGGGTGTTACTCCCGGCCGGAGGCGGGGAGTAATACAAACAATTCATTTTCTTTTTTAGATAAATTTGATTGATAGGTACAATGATTATGAGAACAGTTCTTTTTGTCTGCACAGGCAACACCTGCCGAAGCCCGATGGCGGAAGTGATTTTCAATAAATTGATGAATGAGGCCGGCACCGGTGATATAAAAGCGCAGAGCGCCGGAATAGCGGCGGGCGGCGGCGGG
>DBTI01000056.1:0-897 GCA_002306975.1 Ruminococcaceae bacterium UBA1320 | reverse complement strand
GAGGCGGGCGGCGGCGAGCCGGTGTCGCAAAACGCGGCAATCGTAGTGCAGGAACTTGGCGCAGACTTATCGGGGCACAAGTCGCGGCAGGTGACACGCGAAATGATTGAAAGCAGCGAAGCGATTTTCGCAATGACACAGTCGCATGCCGCATTATTAAAAAATGCTTTTCCCGATTATGCACAGAAAATAAATGTTCTCGGTTCGGGCATTCCCGATCCATTCGGCGGAGATATTGAGGTTTACAGAAAAAGCAGGGACAGCATCCTTGCCGCAATAAAAAAATATATAGAACAGGTGAAGTGAATTATGGACGACCACTTGCGAAGCCCGCAGATTATTAAGATGCAGGCGAAGCACATCGAAGACCTTGCCGCTATTGAAAAACTCTGCTTTTCAAAGCCATGGTCATACGAATCTCTGGCAGAGGAACTTTCCAACCCACTCGCGGTGTTTTTTGTAGCCGAACAGGACGGCAGGGCGGTTGCCTATGCCGGAATGCACCACATTATTGACGAGGGTTACATAACAAACATCGCGGTACATCCAGATTTCCGCCATCAAGGTTTGGCAACGGAGCTTGTGCACACGCTTGACAGTTACGCAAACGATAACGGGCTTGCGTTGCTGACGCTTGAGGTGCGGTGCTCCAACACCGCGGCAATCGGGATATATAAAAGGGAAGGCTTCGATGAAGAAGGAGTCCGGAAGGGGTTCTACGAAGGACCCAAAGAAGACGGGCTTATTATGACAAAGTATTTTTAAGCTTGATTTATATTGGCGTGAGGGTTAGCTTCCCTCCCCAAGCACTGGGAAGGGTGTCGCCCGTGGCGACAGGAGAGGTTGAAAAAGATCCTTTTTCTTCATGTTTAAAAAGAACATTCTTCAAGTAACGTC
>DBTI01000001.1 GCA_002306975.1 Ruminococcaceae bacterium UBA1320 | reverse complement strand
TGCGAATTTTTGCTCCCATGTCAAAAAGAATCCTCGTAATGGAAACAACATCTGTAATATTTGGTATGTTTTCGATGCGGCACACCCCATCTGAAAGAATAGCAGCTGGAATAATAGCAATAGCGGCATTCTTTGCACCGCTGATGTTAACCTCTCCGGTTAGCCGATTGCCACCTTTAATAACAAATTTGTCCAATGCGGCACGCTCCAATCTTAATTATAACAATAATATTATTGCATTTTTTCGCAAAATATTAGGCGCTTTTCACGAATATATCATTGTAAATATCTTGAAAACTATAATAATAAAATAAGTGAAAAAAATTTCCTGTTCCTATCTCATTTACACTCTTATTGATAATAATACACATGAAATCAAAAGTCAATAAGCAGTAATGCAAAGAAAGTTTACTATGAATCAGCAATAAAAGAAGCCCTCTGTTGACCCACCGGGATTCAGAACGCTTCTTTTACGATTGCAGTCAGCTATCTTGCAACATAACCAAGTGGATTCACCTTTGTACCATTTTTGATCACTTCAAAATGACAATGGGGTCCGGTGGAATTCCCGGTGCTGCCGACCAGTGCAATTGCCTGCCCTTTGGACACTCTCTGCCCCGCCCTCACAAGAAGTTTGCTCGCATGGCCGTAAAGCGTTTGGATTCCGCCTCCATGATTGATTTGAACACAATTTCCGTAGCCGTTTTTCCAACCCGATGAAACAACCACGCCGCCGTCCGCAGCGACAATGGTTCTTCCGTAAGCACCGCCGCCGGAAATATCAATTCCTGTGTGAAAACTGCCCCAGCGCCATGTGAAATACGTAGTAATCGTATGAAGTGACGGAACAGGCCACATCAGGCTTCCCGTACTTTCCCCTGAAGAACTGTACTTGGGTCTTTTCTTCGTTCCGGTAATTACAACCTTGTCCACTGACGGCGTAATAACGGTGCGGGTAATGACATCCCTTTTTGATTCGACGCCATTGACATAATAAACTTTATCGACACATTGCTGTACACCGTTTGCCCCTTCGGTTTTCACCTTGGAATAGTCTGTGTACTGCGAATCATCCTGCATGGTAACGGTCTTATAAGAAAGAGGAACCTGATATGTTATGTTCTTCACCAGTTCCACGCCGAGCATCGGGACCGAAACCTCAAGGTTAATCAGATCACCCGGATGCAAATCATCACCGATTTGATTATTGTTAATCTTATTCAATTCGGCAATCGTTGTATTGTTTGCCTTAGCAATGGAAGTAGCAGTGTCACCATCCTTGACCGTATAAGTCACCCCGGATTTGGAGGTACCTGTAATCAGTTTGTTCATTGCTTCGGTTGTAATAATGGTGGTAGTGGGAAATAATCCGGTAACCGTTTCTACATCCTCTGCAAAGGCGGCTGTCGCACCGGTATCAGAGCCACGCGCTTTATTCAAAATATTTTGCAGGATAAACCTAAGATCCGCGCTGCTTTTCACTGTGCCAATTAAATCACCGTCGACATAAAGACCGCTTGCTTCTTCAATAATCCCGTTAGACTGCTGGATTATTTGGTCGCACACATAATTGGCCGTGGAAAAACGACTCGCGTCCACAATGGCTAATTGAAAAGTCGGGGTAAATTTAACCCCGAGATCACTGGCAACCGTGTCGTGAACCATGCGCTGACTTACCAATTCAGTTGCCTGCTCAAAGACTTTTTCGTTTTGAATTGTAGCAACTTCTTGCCCGTCATACGAAAGAACAAGTCCATAAGTTAAGCCTGTCCAATGCTGAACTGTCATCACCAGCAGAAAGGTTGCCCCAACCGGAACCAAAATATTCAAAATAGAAAACAAAAATCCCCTGTGGCGAACAAAACTTTTCCCCGCAACCCAGACATACTCCGTAAACGTGCGCCAATACCCTTGCTTTTTCGCCTCGGAAATCCTCTTCCCCGCAATAGAAAAACCTTCGCGGATCGAACGTATTTCCTTTTTCAGGCCGGCAATCTGCCTGCCAACCGAAACAGCGTACAAGTGCTTGAAGAGATTGGTTGCCGGCCTCAGAAAGCGGGTCAGTCTGCGCCTGACTCGCTTTAAAATCCGAACTGATTGTATTCCGACGATATATAAAAAATCATTCAAATCTTCAAATACATTTTTTGATAGCTTTTTCAGCTTAGGAAACTGCATGAAGCCAAATCCTTTCGCATCGCTAAATTGTTACAAGTTTGTAATTTGCTTTATAATGATATAACAAATGTAACAATTTTGCAACCCATTCGAAGCGAATTCACAAATATTCAATAATTTAACAGATAAAATTCGACTTAATAGTTTAACTTTTGCTCATTCCAGTCATTAATCATGGGCAGAAAACTTTTGGCTTCTCGTTTGGCATCGTTAAGATCGTGTTCCAGATAGTTACCGCACTCTGAAGCTGCAACGCCCGGCACTGCTCCTTCGTACTCCGCAATAAATGCAAAAGCATCAATCATGAGTTTGATCGCATCCGTTTTCTCCATGTTCCTGACTAAAAAATAGAATCCGGTTCGGCAGCCCATAGGGCCAAAATAAATAACTTTATCCCCAAACTCAGAATTGCGCACATAGGTTGCAAATAGATGCTCAATGGTGTGCATCGCCGCAATCGAAAGAAACGGCGGTACGTTTGGCTTTCTCATTCTAATATCATAAGTTATAATATCGTCGTCAATACGGGAAACATAAAGGCCAGGTAATAGTTTATTGTGATCAACACAAAAACTTGCAATTCTATTCATATTTTTACTCCTTCATACAAATGCAATATTGTTTGTTAGTTTGTTAAAATGGTCACTTTCGAAAAAGTTCTGAATTAACTCCACACTCTCAGTCACCGAGCGCTCATATAGCTCAAAAAAGTTCTCGTTTCTCTCTGTGCCGCTATCAATCGGCCAATACCAGCCGGCCTGCAAAACATTTGCGTAATCATACTCATCGCCCTCACTCATTCCACGGATATGGCATGAAATACGATTCTTGCCCTTACTTGCTTCAAAACGTTCGATGAGCCACTTCTTCATCATCGTACGGTCATTTAAAAGTCCAAATATTTTACGGCAATCTTCTGTTGCCTGTAATAGCAAGGCGTGTGCATTCTCCAGCCCGAATAACCGATTGAAAACATCGGTATACAAATCCGCAATTTGCCCTTGAACAATCCGGTTTTTAGGCACTGTCCATTTCAGATTAAAATCCATTGGCAATCTGGAGCTTTCATAGCGAAGCATAATGACATCAAGAGAAGACTCAATCTGGTTATGTAGGATTTCCTCATTTTGTTGAGGATGCTGCTTAAGCAGAGTATCTGCACCATAGTTGATAAATGGATGACCAAGACGGTCGAGACAGTAGTGGCAGAGGAAGCCGTAAAGATAGGATCGTACGATGCAATTCCGATCGGTAGCATAGTAATAATTGCGCATGGCATCAAAAAGTTTTAAAGGCTTCTCCCTATGCAATTTTCCACCATACTCTTTCAAACTTTCCCCATGCTGCCATGGCAGAAAACGGTGGCAATACAGGAAATCCGGTCCCTGCGCTCCCCAGAGAAATGCATCGCGGTCAAGATTAAAATCTTCATTTTGCTTTTTAAACTCTACCATCACCTTTTCGGCCTGAAGAAAATGGGTTATCGCAGCCGGCATAAAACCACCTCTTTAAAAAATAAATGCACAACTAATCCGCTGTGCATTTAATTCTATCATATTCAATTCAATATTTAAAGAACTTTAGACAAAAAGTCTTGAAGCCTTGGATTTTTCGGATGGCTGAAAAATTCATCCGGCTTGGACTGCTCCACAATTTGTCCGTCATCCATAAACATCACCCGGGTAGCAACCTCACGGGCAAATCCCATTTCGTGTGTCACAACAACCATGGTCATCCCCTCGAGCGCAAGTTCTTTCATAACCTGAAGAACCTCGCCTACCATTTCGGGATCTAGCGCTGAAGTCGGCTCGTCGAAGAGCATCACATCGGGGTTCATCGCAAGCGAGCGCACGATTGCGATGCGCTGCTTCTGCCCGCCGGA
>DBTI01000145.1:3242-3566 GCA_002306975.1 Ruminococcaceae bacterium UBA1320 | reverse complement strand
CTGGCACCGGAAAGCCATATGACACGCTCGACGAGGTTATCGGCATTCGCGGCACGGAAATGGGCTCACTGACAGACTTCGGAGTGCAATACCGGCAGGTAGAACTCAAAGACGGCGAGCCGGATATTCCGGAAATCTGCCAAGCCTTAAAATCTCAACTTGATCATGGCGGTGAGCCCGTCAAAATGGCATATATTCAGCGCTCGCGCGGATACAGCCTACGCCCATCAATAACAATAGACAAGGTCAGCGAGATTGCCGCCGCAGTCAAGGCTGTTTCACCCGAGACGCTTGTTGTAGTCGACAACTGCTACGGTGAATTTG
>DBTI01000145.1:2529-2995 GCA_002306975.1 Ruminococcaceae bacterium UBA1320 | reverse complement strand
TCGACAACTGCTACGGTGAATTTGTGGAAGAAAAAGAGCCGACGCAGGTCGGTGCCGACTTGATTATCGGCTCGTTAATCAAGAACGCGGGCGGCGGCATAGCGGACACCGGCGGCTACATAGCCGGAAGGAAAGACCTTGTGGAGCTTGCTTCATACCGCCTGACTGCCCCCGGGGTAGGCGCGGAGGTTGGCGCGACGTTAAACCAGAACCGCGGCATGTTCCGCGGGTTGTTTCTAGCCCCGCATGTAGTAGGAGAGGCGATCAAAACAGCCGTTTTTTCCGCCGCGCTGTTTGAAATGCTCGGATTTAAGGCTACGCCGCGTTATAATGCGCCGCGCACCGACATTGTTGAAACAATAGAGCTTCGCAGTCCCGGCACGGTTATTGCGTTTTGTCGTGGCATACAAAGCGGATCCCCTGTTGATTCATTCGCCGCGCCCGAGCCGTGGGACATGCCGGGCTA
>DBTI01000145.1:0-2282 GCA_002306975.1 Ruminococcaceae bacterium UBA1320 | reverse complement strand
GAGCCGTGGGACATGCCGGGCTACGAGAGCAAGGTTATAATGGCGGCCGGCACTTTTACGCTCGGGGCGTCCATTGAGTTGTCGGCGGACGCGCCGCTGCGCAAGCCTTACGCCGTTTATATGCAGGGCGGGCTGACATTTGAGACCGGACGTGCGGGCGCGATGTGTGCCGCGCAGGCACTTGCCGACGGCGGATTTTTAAAGTAAAGCACTCTATATTTCCGGCGTTGACATAAGCTTATAGCTGTGCTATGATAATCTGCGTGACATTATTCATGTCACGCAATATGCGGGTATGGCGGAATTGGCAGACGTGCTAGACTTAGGATCTAGTGGAGTAATCCGTGCAGGTTCAAATCCTGTTACCCGCACCAAAACGGTTGCTTGCCATTCATACAAGGGCAAGCTATTTTTCTATGCAAAAAGCCTTGAAACCGTGCGGTTTCAAGGCTTTTTGCCGTCTATACGGTTTTTATCAGGTCTTTTTCCAAGTGCTGATGCGGCTTTATGCACACCAATAATTATTTTGTGCACACCCCTACTGGGCAAAAATGAGGAATAATTAAAAAGTATAGGAATCGTTAAAAGATTTGAATTCAGTAAATGAGGTGTGCATTTTCTGTATGCACCTAATACGGATATTTACATTGATTCTGTTGCACTGGATGATATGCGCGGTGTCTGCATTGGCAAAAGAATATTGTTCATGATATTTACTCTTTGGCTTCTGCCGGAGCAATTATTTTTGGCAGCTTCTTGTTTACGCCCTACAACAATTTCAGTTGAGCTGTAGTGGTTATAATTTTGCAATTTCAACTGAAATTGCTGCAGTTTGATCTCTATTATACCAACTGACAACGAGCCTTTATCGAAAAAACGCGCTTCTTGCTGTCAGTTTTTTCGATAAAGGCTCACTAATTGCCAATCACAGTACTTTACAGCCCTATAGCAATTCCAGTTAAAATTGAGAGAATGTAGGTATCTTAAAGCCCCGCCGTAGGCGGTGATAAAGTAAGACACCAATGTCCCATTCTTATCTGGAAATGCTCTAAGAATATTAAAGTGGAAGCCGAAAAAGATCATTTTAAACGTATAATTTGAAATAATATTGAGAACAGTAAAACTATTTGTGCTATTATTACGAATATAGTAATGTGAAACGTATGTGGCACTGCCGCATTATATGGTGAAAATATGGATGAAGAAAAACAATGGATACATAAAATCAAAAGTAGGGGAAGCAAGGCTGCCGCCGACAAACTTGTTTCTAAATATTACCGTGAAATATATGCCTATATCTATCGCCAGACAATAAGCAAAGAGCTGTCAATGGATTTAGCACAGGAAATTTTTATAGGCGTGCTGAAAACAATTAGCGGTTATGACGATACAAGAAGCACTTTCAAGTCATGGATATACAAGATTGCTACATACAAGCTTGTGGATTATTACCGTTCAAAGGAATACAAACATGTTGGCATGACTGTGACACTGCCTGTTAACGATTGTTTATACGACGTGGGTGACGAGAGCGACCTTGCGATGGCGTTGGAATCCAGATATGATGCTAAGAAAATCATGAGCATCATAGAAACCTTTGACGCCGTTAGTCAACAGATAATAAGGCTAAAAATTTTCGGTGAACGCACCTTTGCTGAAATCGCCGCAATGTTGTCGATTCCTGAATCCACCGTGAAAACAAGATATTATTCTCTTATTAGAAAAGCAAAAGCGGCCTTTGAGGATGGTGAATAAAATGCGCGCAGATAAATTCAAAATCGAATATCCCGATGAAAAGGAAATTGCATCACAAATTACAATGATAGTCGACAAGGGTGTTGCGAAAAGAGAATCATTTTTCGTTTACCTCAAGGGCATGTATAGGCAGATAGGGTTGAAATACATATTTCATGACTTTACCGAGCTTATTTTCACTGTGGCTGTCTTTGTTGCTGTAATATTCATGGTTTGCATGGGCGGACGGTGTGGAATCAGCTCAATGGGCGAAAATATTTACGCCTTTGTATTTGTTATTTCACCGCTCTTGTATTTTGCAATGTCACTTATTGCCTTTGCCGATTCTAAATACAGCGTTACCTATGAGGTTGAAATGTCATGCAAATACAACATATATCAGCTTGCGGCGTTCAGAATGCTCATGTTCAGCATTTGCTGCACTGCAATAAGCATGGTCACTGATGTCGCCATTGTGGCAATGTTTAAAGGTGTCAGCCTTTTTTATCTGATTACACTGTCCGTGCCCTCGCTGTTTGTTTTTTCAC
>DBTI01000045.1 GCA_002306975.1 Ruminococcaceae bacterium UBA1320 | reverse complement strand
TCGGCCCGGGCGATGAGGTCATTACAACACCGCTGACCTTTTGCTCGACCGTTAACGTCATTGTTCATTGTGGCGCAACGCCGGTATTTGTCGATGTGTATGAAGACACCGGCTGCATAGACCCCGAAAAAATCGCAAAAGCGGTTACGGATAAGACAAAGGCTGTAATTCCGGTGCATTACGCCGGTGAGCCGTGCAACATGGAGCGTATAGAGAATATAGCGAACGAGCATGGGCTCTTTGTGCTTGAAGACGCGGCGCATGGTTTATATACAAAATGCGGCGACAGGCTTGTCGGATCAAAAAATACATCGGCTTTCAGTTTTTACGCAACAAAAAACATTTCAACGGGCGAGGGCGGAATGCTTGTTACAGACGATGAGGAGATAGCCGAAAAAGCGCGGGTTTTCACCTGCCACGGTATGAGCCACAACGCGTGGAACCGTTACGCAAAGGGCGGCACATGGCGCTATGACGTCGAGGTCGCGGGCTTCAAATACAATATGACGGATATTCAGGCGTCGCTTGGTATCTGCCAGCTTGATCGCCTCGAAACAATGCAGAAAAAGCGTGAGAAGCTTGTAAAAATATACAACGAAAAATTAAGCGGTGTGCGCGGAGTGAGTATTCCTACACAGAATGTTTATGGCAGCAGCTCACTTCACCTTTATATCATACGGGTGGACAAAAACGAGCTTGACATTGACCGCGACGCGTTTATCAACGAGATAAACGCGATGAATATCGGAACAAGCGTGCATTTCATCCCTGTTCACATGCAGCCGTTTTACCGCAGCCATTTCGGCACAAAAGAAGGAGATTTTCCGGTCACCGAGGGTATTTTCGAAAAGATTATCTCGCTGCCGCTTTACCCATCAATGAGCGAAGAGGATGTGGAGTATGTCGCAGAAGCTGTTCGAGAAATTTCAGCAAAGCATGCGCGGTGAGGCGCTTCGCCCATATCGCGAGCATCTTTCACAGCGGCGGGCAGGCCTTGCCGCAAAAAGAGCGTTTGACCTGTTTGCGGCGCTGTTGTGTATAACGGTGCTGTCTCCGTTTTTTATCATCTCGGTTTTGCTTGTAAAAACCACAAAAGGGCCGGTCTTTTACCGCCAGTTAAGAGTGGGGAAAGACTGCCGCCCGCTTAACGTGCTGAAATTCCGCACAATGGTTGTGGGCGCCGACAAAAGCGGTGAAATCACCGTGGGCAGCGACGACAGCCGTATTACAGGTGTCGGAAAACTCTTGCGTGCCACCAATTTTGACGAGTTCCCGCAGTTCTTTCAGGTGTTCGCCGGCTCAATGTCGATTGTCGGCGTGCGCCCCGAGGTTCCGCATTACGTCAATTTCTACACGCCGGAGGATTACGCTACGCTGCTGATGAAGCCCGGCCTTACTTCGCCTGTCGCCATTGCCTACAGGCATGAAAATGATCTTTTGGCGGGCAGTGATGATCCGGAGCGGAAGTATATCGAAGAAATTTTGCCCGCAAAAATGGCAATAAACCGCGCCTATATCGCTCAGTTTTCATTCCTCAACGATATGAAAATAATAGGGCGCACCTCTCGTATTCTGTTTGAAAAGGACGAGATGTTGCAAAAAGAATAAGCCGTTTGTTTACGGCTTTATATTATGAATTGAAGGCAGTGCAAATTTGTAAGAAAATCAATTACAAATTACACTGCTTTTTTCACTGGTGAATAATTGTAATCAATTATTACCATGAATGTTATCATAATGTAACGACTTGTATGAACCGCAACCGTATAATAATGGTAAACGAAGTAACTCAGATAATAACATTAAACAGGTGATTGTATGTATATGAAAAGAATGTTCTGCCTTACCATATTATTGTTGTTTACTGCAACAATGACGGTTTCTTGCGCTTCAGAGCCAAGGCCGGTTACTTCAGCCATGTCTTCATCTATTGCAGAACCGTCAGACAAAGAAACGCTCAGCGAAGGAATAACCGCAGATAAAGCATCAAGTGAGAAATCCGATCTTTCCGTAATTGTGGATTCTCTTAAAAAAGAAAAGGACATAACCGAATATGCTGTGTCTCACGATCTTAGAGAGATTGCCGTAATTAAAATGAAAACAGGAGGCCTTTTTGAATTTTATGTGATTACAGTATCCAATAAGAAAATAACAGAAGTAACATTACCGGACGATGTTTTTGCTTTACACACGATTAAATGGTCTTATAATGACAAATACTTTTCTGTGGAGGATGGGTCGTCCATGCAATGCGGTGTCTACATTTTCAGTTTTCCAACGTTAGAAAAACGTCTCTCACTCGGTATCGCAGGTAATTTTTTATGGGCAAATAAAAGCAATACTGTTGTCTTTGCCGAGGTAAATAAGATGGTAAAAGAAGCTGTGCAAACGGAACTTGATGGCGCGGCGGAAATAAAAATTTACAATATTGACACTTTGACAAGCAGAATATTAATTAATGCGAAATCACAATACTATTATAATCCTGCAAAATGTGATGAAAAGGGTCTTTTGATTAATAAATATAATTATACGACTGAAAAAACTGATACCGAGTTGTTCGAGATTTACTAATAAAAGAGCCGATTTAATAAAGAGTTTAAAATATTTTGTTGCTAAATTTAACAGCCTGTCTCTTTTTCAAGAAACAGGCTGATTTTTTACTCTTTTTTAGGGTTTAACAATTCCGCTGCCGCGGCGGCGTCGCCTGTCATCAGTGCGAGCACACCCTTGTAAATTATCTCGGGCGTCTTCTGAAACTGCTTTTTTATTGATTCCGCCTGAGCGCGGTCAGCGACAAGAAGTTTCACCGACATCAGCGTGTCGCCCATGTCAAAGACGCTGCAGGCAACGTCAAAGCCGCCATCGCTTTCGGTTATTTCAACACGGTTTTCAGATTCGCGTTTTATCTGAGCGAGCAGTTTTACCGCGGTGTTTATTGCTTTTTCGCGAACCGCCAGCGGCAGCCGCCGCTCGAACAGCGCGGCTGTCTGGGCGCCAAGAACGGTAACCTTGTAAAGTTCTACGCCGTCGTCTTTTACAAGGTCAACGTGGCCGGAGACTAGCATTTCATGCAGCGCGCTTGCAAACCCGAAATAGTTGCAAAGCCCGTCATGCTGTAAAATTTCATTAAGGTTTTCGAATGAGAGCGGTTTGCCGACCGATTTGAGGAGATAGCAGATGAGAATTTTTATTTCGTCGGCGTCTTTAAGACCGCCCGGTGCCACACCCTCGTCAAATCCATCACGTACCATTTTTGCGCCCCCTTTATATAACTGTCTACAGTCAGAAAATGAATACCCTCATATTCGGATTGTAGATAGTATGGCCGCGGCCAGTGGCTTAACGCCAAAGCGCGTGCGAAATTTTGCTATCGCAAACGCACATGTGCAATATAGAGTCCAAAAAATCTTCTTGATTAGATAAACTTGTGTATGAATTATCTTTTGAACTCTATAAGGTTATCATAAAAACAATAAAAATAAAAGGGCTTTTTGTAATAAAAATCATGCTCGACATATAACACAATTAGGTTTTATAATAGCGAACGATTGCGGAAAGCGGATTAGCTCACGGTTCTATCAACGTATAAAATTTCCTTATCATGTAAATACTCAAATAAGGTTCTTAAAAGAAAATTTGCGGCGAATTAAGCGGCGCTTAAAAAAAGGATGACAGTGATTATGAACAGGGGCGGTTATTACCTCGGCATTGATGTTGGCTCTGTCAGCACAAATATTGTGCTTGTTTCACAAGACGGCGGCATTGAAAAAAAAGCGTATCTGCGAACCAGCGGAAAGCCGATAGATGTACTGACACAAGGACTGGTTGACTTTTCGAAGGATGTGGACGACGACGAAATTCTCGGCGTCGGAACAACCGGCAGCGGGCGACAGCTCGCGTCTGTCATCGTGGGCGCGGATATTGTGAAAAATGAAATTACCGCTCACGCGATAGCCTCACAGCGCGTAGTGCCGGACGTCGCAACCATTCTTGAAATAGGCGGGCAGGATTCAAAAATAATCTTCCTCAAAAACGGCGTAGTCAATGATTTCGCCATGAACACGGTCTGCGCGGCCGGAACAGGCTCATTCCTTGACCGTCAGGCGGAGCGTCTTGGCATACCGATAGAAAAATTCGGCTCGCTCGCGCTAAAAGCGAAGGCTCCGACGAGAATAGCGGGGCGCTGTGCGGTTTTTGCGGAATCAGATATGATTCACAAGCAGCAGATGGGGCACCGCACCGAGGATATTGTCGCGGGGCTTTGCACCGCGCTTGTCCGCAACTATTTAAGCAACCTTGCGCGCGGCAGGGAGATTAAGGGTCCGGTCATGTTTCAGGGCGGTGTCGCGGCAAACGCGGGCATCGTCGCGGCGTTTGAAGAGGCGCTTTCACAGAAAATCATAATTCCGCAGTATTACGACGTTATGGGTGCTTGGGGCGCGGCGCTTATCGCGCAAAAGGCAATTGAAGGCAGCGCTTTGGCAACACGCCGAAATGAAGCCGGATCGGCATTCCGCGGCTTTAAAAACGCCTGTGCGCGGTATGAAACACACAGCCGCGAGTGCGGCGGCTGCTCAAACAACTGCGAGGTCATTGAAATTTCCACCGATGATATTGTAGTCGCCAGATGGGGCGACAAATGCGGCAAATGGTCTAACGTGCACGTTTCGGCCTGATTCTGGGCGGCAGGGTCAGGCATTGTTTGAAAAAGGAAAAGTCAACAATTTGTGCAGTAAATTCTATACGCAAATTAAGATCTTTTTGAAAATGAACATCTAAATGAACGTAAAAAGTTGATTCCTTTTGCTGCCTTAAATAATGGCGGAAACTCACACAACGATTGAACTTTTTCAAGCAAGCATTAGGGGGGATGTTTATTGGACGGAATGATACATTATGTTTTGATGGAACAGAAACCCGAGGTAAGCCGCCGCGCCCCGAATATTACGGTAGGGCTTGCCCGCGCAATGACCTATTATGAGCACGGAAGGCTGTGGCAAAACTTTTTCACACAGTTGGGATGCGCTGTTTGTGTCTCGCCGGAGACAAACAAGAGAATCCTTGAAAACGGTGTGGCGCAGTGCAGCAACGAAACCTGCCTGCCTGTCAAGGTTATGGCGGGGCATGTGCTGGAGCTTGCGGGCAAATGCGACACTGTTTTCATACCGCGATATATGAGCACGGCGCGGCACGAGTTATGCTGCCCGAAGCTTTGCGGTTTGCCGGATATGATTCGGCTTAACCTGAGGAATAAAGTGGATATTACAGAGGTCATTGTAGACGCTGACAAGGGTCAGGAGAAGACCCGGAAAACACTGGCGCAGCTAGCGGAAAAGATAGGAGTATCCACAAAATCCGCCATAGAGGCATATGAGAAAGCGGTAAAAAACAAATTGAACGCCGACGTGAAAGCAAGGCTTGCGGCGGATATGGAAATAGGAACCCTGACAGACAAGAAAACTGTCGCAGTGCTTGGCCACCCCTACATGATTTACGACCGCTTTTTGAGCATGAATCTCATCGGCAAGCTTAAAGCGGCTGACATTAACGTAGTAACTCCCGATGTTTTTTCTCATCATAAAAGAATAGAAAACGCTTACCCTTATTTTTCAGAACGGAATTTTTACGCAATCGGCAGCGACAATCTCGGCTGCGCCTATGCCTGCGCCAAACGCCCCGAGGTCGCCGGAATAATCTATCTCACACCGTTTGCCTGCGGCATAGATTCGCTTGTTACAGAGTTTATATCGCGTCACCTGAAAGCCGGCCGCGAGGTGCCTTTAATGGTTCTAAGTGTGGATGAGCACACAGGCGAAGCGGGGTTTGATACGAGAATAGAGGCATTTCTTGATATGCTTGCACCTGTTTAATCAAAATTGAGAGAAACGATTACATGAACTGCTTTGGAGGTATCCTCATGAAAATAACCTTCCCGCACATGGGCAACACGTATATTGCCGTCAAGGTGCTTCTTGACGGTCTTGGTCTTGATTATTATATGCCGCCTGTTGCCGACCGCGCAACCTTTGAGCGCGGCATAGAAAATTCACCGGAATTTATGTGCCTGCCGTTCAAGACGATAATGGGCAATTTTCTTGACGGGCTTGACCACGGAGCGGATACGATTCTTTTCGGCGGCGGCGCAGGTCAATGCCGGCTTAGCTATTATGGCGATCTGCATAAGGAAATCCTGCACAGTCTCGGTTATGAGTTCAACTATATCAACCTTCAGCTCAACCATCTGACCTATAAAGAGATTATGGATAAATTCGGTCCGTTTATAAAAGGCATAAGTAAAGCGACGGTGGTAAAAGCAGTCACAGAATCGGCGTGGACTGTTTTTGCGGTGGACGGGGTATACGCTAAAGCCGCGCATGTTCGCCCGCGTGAGGTAAAACACGGCTCGGCAGACGGTATAATGCAGCATTTTGAAAAACGTGTGCGCACAGAGAACGGTTTCGGCAACATACGCGACGCGATTTTTGAAGCAAAGCGCGCACTTGAAGCGATTGAGCTTGACCCGCAGGCAAATCCGCTTAAAATCGGGATAATCGGCGAAATCTTCATTGCAAGCGAGCCGTTCTGCAATCTTGAAATAGAAAAAAAGCTCGGCAACATGGGGGCGGATGTTTATAATACAATGAGCGTCAGCATGTGGATTAAGCACCACTTTATTAACGCGATTTTACCCATTCATGGAAAAGACCACGCGGTCGAAGCGGCGCAGGAATATATGCATATTGACGATGTCGGCGGGCACGGGGTAAACACCATCGGCAACGCCGAACTGATGTGCCGCAACGGTCTTGACGGTATCGTGCATATTTATCCGTTTACCTGCATGCCGGAAATCATCGCGCAAAGCGCTTTCCATGATATCGAGAAAAAATACGATATACCGATAATGACGCTGATTGTAGACGAAATGACAGCGGAGGCGGGATATATAACACGGCTTGAAGCTTTTACGGATATGCTGCGCATGCGCCATGACAGGCAAAAGCCACAGTCATATAATGTGAGCAGGTCAAGCCGCGCAGGTTAAAAAGTACCTGTTATCTATAAATTCTTGACAGTGAGCGAACAATTATGGTAAAATATAAGGCAATGAAGCCATGAAGGCTTTGCAAAATTGTTTTTATACCGCTGTTTCGCTTATGCGTTAGGGCAATTTTGATTTATTTCACTGACTGATGATAATAAACCCATGAAGGGCAAGACAGGCCCTGCATGGGCTTTATTTTTGATTAAAGAGGTAAAGTATAAATGCATATTCCGGATGGTTATTTAAGCCCCGCTACGGCGGTTCCGTTTCTCGCCGCAATGGTTCCTTTTTGGGGCGTCGCACTCCATAAGGTCAAGGCAGCTTTGAGCCGCCGCCGTGTGCCTCTGCTTGCTCTTTGCGCGGCATTTTCATTCGTAATAATGATGTTTAATATCCCGATTGTCGGCGGCTCCTCCGCTCACGCGGTCGGCGCTGTTTTTATTGCAATACTTATAGACCCGTGGGCGGCATGCATATCTGTTTCTACCGCACTGCTCATTCAAGCGCTTGTTTTTGGCGACGGAGGTATACTCGCATTTGGCGTTAACTGCTTTAACATGGCGGTCGTCATGCCGTTTGCCGGCTACGCCGTATATAAGTTGATTGCAGGAAGGTCTGCCATAGATTCAAAACGCCGCATAGCGGGCGCGTTTGTCGGAAGTTATGCAGGCATAAACATAGCGGCACTTTGCGCCGCTGTCGAGTTTGGCATACAGCCGCTGCTTTTCAAGGCGGCGGACGGAACGCCGCTTTACTGCCCCTATAATCTGTCGGTTTCTATCCCGTCAATGATGTTTGCACATTCGCTTTTCGCCGGGCCTTTGGAGGGCGTGATTACCGCCGCCGCCGTTGGTCTTGTTATAAAATACACGCCGGATTTGTTTACGGGTTTATCTGTTTCACAGCAAAATGCCCAAAAGGAAAGCTTCTTCAAGCGTTACAAAGGGGTTGTCATTACATTTGCAGCGCTTGTTGTGCTGACACCGCTCGGGCTGATTGCGCAGGGAACCGCATGGGGAGAGGGAAGCGGCGACGATATCCGTCAAAGCTTAGGCTATATACCACAAGGTTTTGCCAAATTCGCGGACTTCTGGAAGGCGCTTATGCCGGATTATTCTCTTACAGCCGCGGGTAACAGTACGCCGGCGTCAATCGGCGGTTATATTCTTTCGGCAGTTGTCGGCATATTGTTGATTTCACTTGTGATTTTTGCCACTTCAAAGATGATGCTCCATTTTAAAAAGGCGGAGAAAAATTGAGTTCTTCTAATATCAGCCAAAACGGCACGGTGCCGGAATGGCTTCTTAAAAATAATGATTATAAGGCTGCAGAAAAAAGCCACTCGCAGTTTTTGCGCAAAACGCTCGGAACGTTTTCAGATGTTTTCCTAAACGAGTTTCTGTCGGAAAAGCACGCGGGTCGCTCCGGACTTCTTCAAGCGGTCGATCCGAGGGTCAAATTGCTGACCCTCCTTTTTTTCGCGGTCTTTGCCTCGTGCGTTTCCAGTGTCCCTGTTATAATCGCCGAAGCACTTGTGGCGGTTTTATATGCATCTCAGTCAGGGCTTAACCTTCACAATTATTTGAGGCGTGTGTGGGGATATCTGCCGCCTATCATGTTTATTGTTTCATTGCCCGGGGCAACAAGCTTTTTCTCGGCGGGCGAGCCGCTTTTTTACATTATCAAAAATGCCCCATTTGCGCCGCATGGCGTATATTTTACGGCGGCAGGGCTTGCGGTGGCACTGCGCATTGCGCTTCGCTGCGGTGTTTCACTTGGTTTTGGCTACCTCATTTTTATAACGACGCGCATGGCGGAGCTTGAAAAATCGCTGAACGCGCTGAAACTGCCGCAGATTTTTGTTTCTGTGCTGGGCATGGCATACCGCTACATTTTCGTGCTTACCGAAATAGCGAGCAACATGGTGGAAGCGCGTTTTCTGCGCACTGTGGGCAAACTGAAAGGGGAGAGCGGACGCCGCTTTTTCGCGCATGGCGCGGCAACGCTTTTTATAAGGTCGCAGCGTCTTAGCTCTGACGTTTACGACGCCATGTGCTGCCGCTGCTACACTGGCAGGGCGGTGAGTCTTCGCACGCTTAAAATAAGCGCGCAGGACTTTATTTTTATAGCCAGCAATGCTATAATTGTAGCAATATTGTTGTTTGGAGTATATTTGCTTTGATTGAAAATGAAAAGATTTTTGAATTAAATAGCGTTTGTTTTGCCTATCAGGATGAGACAGCGCTTAAAAATATAAACTTTAATGTGATCCGGGGCGAAAAAGTCTCGATTCTTGGGGCTAACGGCAGCGGAAAAACGACGCTTCTGCGCATTCTTTCGGGGCTTGCTTTCCCTCAGAGCGGAACTTTTCATGCTTTTGGCGGCGAATTAACAAAAAAAAGCTTTGACGACGATAAAGTCGCATCAAGCTTTCACAGAAAAATCGGTTTCATTTTTCAAGACTCAGACGCACAGCTTTTTTGCACATCGTTAAGGGAAGAAATCGCCTTCGGCCCTTTGCAAATCGGCATGGCAGACGAAGAAGTGCGGCAGCGTGTCTCTGACGTCGCACGGCTTTTGGGAATAGAGCTGCTGCTTGACAAAGCGCCGTTTAATCTGAGCGGCGGGGAAAAGAAAAAAGCCGCCATTGCGGCGGTGCTTGCTCTGTCGCCTGAGGTGCTGATTCTTGATGAACCGACAAACGGGCTTGATCCGCGCACAACCCGTTTCCTTGTCAATTTGCTTTTAACGTTAAACAAGGCGGGTAAAACGCTGATAACGTCGACACACAACCTCGAACTGGTGCATGAACTCTCCGACCGCGCGGTGCTTTTTGATGAGGACCACACAATAGCAGCCGACGCGCCGACGGCTCAGATCCTTTCCGACACAAGCCTTCTTCGGCGTGTTAACCTTGTTGACGAAAGCTACCGGGGCGGCTTGTAGCCATTAACAATAAAAAATCAGGGCAAAATTCATTCTGCCGCTGCAAGTGATTTTTGCTTTTATATACAGTACAATAATGATTACCATTATTATTGTACTGTATATAGTTGGCTAAACGCCATGGCGCGTGCGAAATTTTGCTAACGCAAACGCACATGTGCGATATATAGTCCCAAAAAGCTTAGTGAATGTATATACCTGTGCATGAATTATTTTTTGGACTATATATAATAAGAATTTAACTTTATGCATGCGGCAGAATGAGGCAGGTTATGCTTATTGCTGTGATAGACGGGCAGGGCGGAGGAATAGGCAAAGCGATTGTTGAGCAGCTTCGAAAAGCCCTTGGCGAAGACGCGAAGATTCTTGCGCTTGGCACGAATCCGCTTGCCACATCCCAAATGCTGAAAGCGGGCGCTACTGCGGGCGCTTCAGGGGAAAACGCGATTGTTGTCAACGCAAAAAAAGCTGATATAATAGCCGGCGGCATCGGGATAATCGCGGCCGACGCAATGCTTGGCGAGGTTACGCCGGCGATGGCGCACGCGGTTTCTTCAAGCGATGCCATCAAGGTGCTGATACCGTTAAACCGCTGCGGCATTGTGGTGGCGGGCACAGAGGGCAAGACTCTGCCGAACAATATAGACGACGCGGTTCAAACAATCGCGGCCCTGTCGACAGGCAATAATAAAGCGTCTAAAGGCTGCCCGATTTGATTTTGAATCTACAGCATTCCACAAAAGAATGCGAAAGAAAGTATGTATCCCCCGCCGGAGGCGGGGGATACATAAACTAAATCTTCATCTTAACTGGAAATGCTGTAGGCATAAATTGCCTGCTTGCCGTGTTCAGGTAATAAATCTTTACAATTTGGGGCAAAAAATATATAATATATTATTGCGGCGGAAAATTTTCCGCTTCTTCGTTAATTGATAACTTTTTTGCTTTTTATAAGAATTTTACCCGTATTGCAATCTGCGATATTGAGAAGGATGGTTTACTTTGCTTCAGTTTGAAGAATTAAAATTAAAGCTTGAGGGCATGCGCCCCGACCTTGCCGAGCTTTCAGAGGCTCTGGGGCTAGAAACGGCGCGCAGGGAAGCCGCAGAGCTTGATGAAAAGGCGGCGCAGCCTGAATTTTGGAACGACCTTGAAAACTCCCAAAAGGTCTTGCAAAGAACGCGCCAGCTAAAAAATAAGATAGAAGCTTATGACAAGCTCGTAAACGATTTTGAAGATTCGCTGTCGCTTGTTCAGATGGCAAACGATGACGGCGACGAATCGATGTTTGAAGAGATAAACGCAGGCGTTTTAAAGGTTGAAGAGGAGCTTGCCTCCATGAAGCTTACAACGCTGCTTACAGGCGAATATGACGCCAAAAGCGCTATTATGACCTTCCATGCGGGCGCGGGCGGTACCGAAGCGCAAGACTGGGTTTCAATGCTCTACCGCATGTACACACACTGGGCGGACAGCCAGGGCTTTAAGGTTAAAGTGCTTGATTATCTCGACGGCGACGAGGCGGGCATAAAAAGCTGCTCAATTCTTGTCGAGGGTGAAAATGCCTTCGGGTTCTTAAAGTCGGAGGCCGGTGTTCACAGGCTTGTGCGTGTATCGCCGTTTGACGCTTCAGGCCGCCGCCACACATCGTTTGCGTCACTTGAGGTTATGCCAGAGATTGACGACACGATTGAGATCGATATAAGGCAGGAAGATTTAAGGGTCGACGTTTACCATTCAAGCGGCGCGGGCGGTCAGAATGTTAACAAAACTTCTTCGGCTGTCCGTATAACCCATCTGCCGACAGGTATTGTCGTCGCGTGCCAGACTGAGCGAAGCCAGCTTCAAAACAAGGCGACAGCAATGATGATGCTTAAATCAAAGCTTATTGAAATAAAAGAGCGCGAGCATTACGACAAAGTTGAGGATATCAAGGGCGTTCAAAAAGAAATAGCGTGGGGCTCACAGATTCGCTCATATGTTTTTATGCCATACACGCTTGTAAAAGATCATCGCACAGGCTTTGAAAACGGCAATATCAACTCGGTAATGGACGGCGATTTAGACGGTTTCATAAACGCTTACCTAAAAGCCGCAAGCCTGGGGCAGCTTGAACTTAAATAAAAACATAAAGAATATAAAAGACACGGAGCAGTGATACTAGCTGTTCCGTGTCTTTTGTTTGTGAGTATAGTATTGACTTTTATAAACCAACTTTGAAATTATTAATAAACTCGTCGGTTGAAATGACTTCTGCAAAAGTGCCTTGCAATGAAGCCATTATTGTTTCATGCGTTGTCAGAGCGGGGATCACCCTATCGCCCCAAGCCAAATCCCTGGTTGTGCAGGCGTCATGCAGAACCGTGGCGGTAAAGCCCAAAAATCGTGCGGCCCTGACAGTAGTATCAATGCACATATGGCTCATCATACCGCAGAAGATAATGTGATTAATGCCCCTGTCGGCAAGTTCGGAGGCGAGTTCCGTCTGATAAAATGAGTTTGGCGTGTTTTTTATAATAACCATTTCAGTAGGCAGAGGCGCTACCGCATCGTTTATTTCCACACCCAAAGTCTCCGGCAAAAAATATGTCGCGCCATTCTGCACACTGATGTGTTTAACATGAAAAACCGGTATACCGTTGTTTCTGCAAAATTCAAGTGCCTGCTTGGCGTTTAAAGCCGCATTTTCAGGGCGGTATAACTCATTTTTTCCGTTTTTAAAGTAATCGTTTTGAATATCAATCAATACTAATGCGCTTTTCAAATTATTGCCTCCAATCATTATTTTTAGTGTAATACCAAATGACCGGAAAGTAAATTACTACCAAAGAAACTCAGTTTTCCGGTTCTTTTTTCAAAAATTGCACCATTCCGCTGCCCATGATATCACTGGGGTTTTCTGTAAAACCAAGCTTCTTATAAAAAGCTTCTTTGCCTTTTGCGGACATAAGGTTGACAAAGACCGTCTGCCCTTCTTTTAAGTCGCTTTTTATAAAATCGATAACCTTTTTCATAAGGCTTTTTCCAATGCCTTTACCCTGATATTCCGGTAAAACAATAACATCAACAATAATGGCGATATAGCCGCCGTCACTCACTAAGCGTGCCAGCCCTACAGGCTTTGAGTCACTCTCCGCCACGATTAAATAAGCTGAATGGATAAGGCCGGTTTGCGCCTGATTTGCTTCAATCTCTTTCCAGCCTACGGATCTCCTTAAAAGGTTATAATCCTCGACGGAAATGTTATGTATATAATTAATCATTTGCAACTCCACTTCTATACGTCTGGAAATATAAAATAATTATACTTATTCAAAAAAGATTAGTCAAGAAAAGGGAAACAGCAAGAAAAATTGGTTTTTTAATTTTTAGGCTCTTGTTTAACCTGTTAATAATAAAAAATTGGTGTTATAATATGCATGACAAAAAAGCATTTTAAAAAATCGAAATGAGGTTACGCGGAATGAAAAATATAAGTATTGGAGAAGGCGAACTTACGGCATCCGAAATATCACTCGGCTGCATGAGAATGGCGGATTTATCAGTGGCGGAAGCGACTGAAATGGTTAACACCGCAATAGAAGAGGGCATAAACTTTTTTGATCATGCCGATGTTTACGGCGGGGGAAAATCAGAGGAGATTTTCGCTCAAACGATCACCCCGGCAATAAGAGAGAAGGTCCTTATTCAGTCAAAGTGCGGAATCCGTCAAAATTGCTTTGACTTTTCAAAGGAGCATATCCTTAGCGCGGTTGACGGCAGCCTTAAAAGACTAAAAACAGATTATCTTGATGTTCTGCTGCTGCACAGACCGGATACGCTTGTAGAGCCGGAGGAGGTTGCCGAAGCCTTCACAATTCTGCACAGCAGCGGCAAGGTACGCTATTTTGGCGTGAGCAACCAGAACCCGATGCAAATGGAACTGCTGAATAAATATCTTAATCAGAAAATCATTATAAACCAATTGCAGTTCAGCGTTATGCACACCGGAATGATAGACGCGGGCATAAACGTAAACATGAAAGCAGACCGCTCAATCGACCGCGACGGAAGCATTTTGGATTATTGCCGCCTCAAAGACATTACGATTCAGGCTTGGTCACCATTCCAATATGGAATGTTTGAGGGCGTGTTTCTCAATAAGGACAAGTTCCCGGAGGTTAACAAAAAAATCGATGAAATAGCCGAAAAATATGGAGTGACCAATTCGGCAATCGCCGTCGCCTGGATCTCCCGTCACCCTGCAAAAATCCAGACCGTTGTGGGAACAATGAATAAGTCCCGCCTCAAAGATATTTGCAAAGCGTCAGCGGTAAATCTGACAAGAGAAGAATGGTACGCAATCTACCTTGCGGCAGGCAACAAGCTGCCATAAAAATCTCATGTTTTTCTAAACATCGGTAACAATACATTCAAATAACGGTATTGTAAAAAGGAGTGGATATGCCTTGCCAAACTTAAAAATCGGTTTTGTCGGAACGGGCGTTATGGGCGGTGGAATGGCGGCCAACCTGATAAAGGGCGGCTACGAGCTTGCGGTATATAACAGAACAAAAGAAAAAACCGACCGCCTTGTAGAAATGGGCGCGCAGTATAAACCGTCGGTCGCCGAGATCGCGGCATGGGCGGACGTAGTTATTACAATCGTGAGTTATCCAAAAGATGTTGAAAATATATATTTCGGAGCGGACGGAATTCTCGAAAATGCCCGCTCTAGCTCATATGTTGTCGACATGACCACGTCAAGCCCGAGCCTTGCTGTGAAAATCTATGAAGCGGCAAAGCAAAAAGGTGTTTTCGCAATGGACGCGCCGGTATCCGGCGGCGATATCGGGGCGCGCAACGGCACGCTCTGCATCATGGCTGGCGGCGACGAAAGCACGTTTGATGCCGTCATGCCGATTTTTTCACTTATGGGCAAAAGCATAGTGCTTCAGGGCGGCGCGGGCGCGGGGCAGCAGACTAAGATGTGCAACCAAATCTGCATAGCCACGAACATTATGGGTGTCTGCGAAAGCATCGCTTATGCCGAAAAATCAGGATTAGACAAAACCAAGGTTTTGAAAACCCTTGAGTCGGGCGGGGCGGCAAGCTGGCAGCTCAGCGCTTACGCGCCGCGCATATTTAAAGGTGACTTTGAGCCGGGCTTTTACATCAAACATTTTGTAAAAGATATGCGCATTGCCCTTGAAGAAGCAGAGGCGATGAATCTGGAGCTCCCCGCTCTTGGTCTTTCAAAATCAATGTTTGATAAGCTTATGGAAGAAGATAAGGGCGAGCTTGGAACACAGGCGCTGTATCAATCCTATAATAAGTAAACCGGATATAACAAACGCACCCTGCTTTTCACAGGGTGCGTTTGTTTGTGAATGCACCAATAGTGATTTTTCCCCGTAAATTGAATCCTTGATTTATTTAAATTTTAAGTCTAAAATACAAATAAACAAAAAAATATTACCTAGACTATTATTGAAAAGTGCTTGTAAAATGCGAAAGGAATAAACAAAAAATGAGCGAAACAGAAAGACTCAACACTATATTAAAAAACATCCAGTCAAAAATTGACTTCAAACCGCAGATTGCGTTAACACTCGGATCCGGTCTTGGCAATTACGCAGACGGAGAAGAAATAGAGATAGCGGCGACTTTGGATTATCACGATATTGAAGGTTTCCCGGTTTCTACCGTGCAGGGGCACAAGGGCCGGTTTGTTTTCGCAAAAATTCACGGTATTCCTGTTGTTATCATGCAGGGCAGAGTTCACTATTACGAGGGTTATAGCATCAAAGATGTTGTGCTTCCGACAAGACTGATGGGCATGATGGGCGCGAAAATCCTGATTTTGACCAATGCGGCGGGCGGCGTAAACGCGGGTTTTAAAAGCGGCGATTTCATGCTGATTACCGACCAGATTTCTGATTTTGTGCCTTCACCGCTTATCAGTGAAAACATAGACAGCCTAGGCGTTCGCTTCCCCGATATGAGCGAAATTTATAATAAAAAGCTCAGAGAAGTAATTAAGGATACGGCAAAGGGTATGGATACGCCGCTCAAAGAAGGAATCTATCTTCAGTTGACCGGCCCGAACTTTGAGTCCCCCGCCGAGGTTAGAATGTGCAGAATACTCGGCGCTGACGCGGTGGGGATGAGCACAGCTTGCGAAGCCATTGCGGCTAACCATATGGGCGTTAAGGTCTGCGGAATCTCCTGTATATCCAACCTTTGCGCCGGAATGACCGACCAGCCGCTTTCTCACACAGAGGTGCAGGAAACAGCAGACAGGGTAGCCCCGATTTTTAAAAAGCTTCTTACCGCTTCTATCGTTAACATCGCGAATGCCTGTCTGGCACCGAATGAATAGTCGAGATTTCGGGTGAAGAGGTTGAGTAAAGCAGTTTATACTCAAGCTTTAAGGCTAAATACGACAGCTTAAAAACAACTCAGATCAAGGGGGCGTTCTTTATGAATATCCGTTTTTACAACGCGAGGATTCTGACTATGGCAAACGGATTTGACATTGTGGAGGGCGAACTCTGGGTGCAGGGGAATCGGATTATCTATGTTGGGGAACAAACACAAAAAACAAAAGAAGTAAA
>DBTI01000204.1 GCA_002306975.1 Ruminococcaceae bacterium UBA1320 | reverse complement strand
TGGAGGGATACATATTGTTAAGGTCGTTAAGAAAAGCAGGTCGTTCTAAATGGCGTCTGTGGTTTGCGTTCTGCATATTTTTCATGGGCTGCATGGTAGCCTCCGGCATCGCGACGATATCGTCGGCCGGGGGGCTGACAAACATGCTTTTTGCTCAGAGCGAAAATAATCTAGTTATGCTTACGCCGGACAACGGGCTGCATGGTGTATGGGTAACAACAGTCGGCAACGCTGATTTCCCGTCAAAACAGGGGCTTAGCGCCGCCGAGCAAAAAAAAGAAGCAGACACAATCCTAGACAAGGTGAAATCATTCGGGCTAAACACAATTTTTTTGCAGGTGCGCCCCGGCTCGGACGCGCTTTATAAATCCACAATATATCCGTGGTCTTCTGTCCTTACGGGAACTCAGGGGAAAGACCCCGGATACGATCCGCTTGCCTATTTTGTTGAGGGCGCGCACAAGCGCGGCTTAAAGCTTGAGGCATGGGTTAACCCTTATCGCGTCCAGACTAAACTCGACAAAACCGCGCTTTGCTCAACAAGCCCGGCGATGCAGCACCCGGAGTGGACTGTCGCCACGAGCGACGGTCAGCTTTATTTTGACCCTGGCATTCCCGCCGCACGAAGCATGATCGAGGACGGAGTTCTTGAAATTGTAAAAGGCTATGATGTCGACGGCGTTGTTTTTGACGATTATTTTTATCCTGAAAAGACCTTTGCAGACAACGCAACCTTTAAAGCTTATGGCAGCGGACAAACCATTGATGATTTCAGGCGGAAAAGCGTCAATTTGCTTGTGAGTGAAATACATACAAAAATAAAACAGCAGAAGCCTAACGTTGATTTCGGCATAAGCCCGGCGGGAGTTTGGGCGAACAGCAGCCAAAATGTGCTCGGCTGCAACACCGACGGCGCTTTTTCATCCTATTATGACCAATATGCCGACACAAGGCTGTGGGTAAAAAACAACTGGGTCGATTTCATCTGCCCGCAGATCTACTGGTCAATCGGCTACCCGAAAGCGGATTATTCAACCATTCTTGACTGGTGGGCAAATACGGTCAAGGGGACTAAGGTCAAACTTTATGTGGCGCACGCGGTTTCAAAACAGGGCGGCAGCGAGCAGGGCTGGGATTCGCCGGATCAGATTTTGCTGCAGCTGAGAGCGGCGCTGGAATATCCGGAATATAAGGGAAGCGTTTTTTATGATTACAAAGACCTGTGCAAAAATGTCGACGGAGATGCCGACGCAATTTCAAATTATTATAAAGGCAAGCTGAGCGCGTCTTCGTTTGGAAATACACTTGAAATAGCATCGCCTTCCGATAATACTACAACAGGTGAGAGCAAAATGAAAATCACAGGCACATCCGACGCCAACTATCCGCTCTTGCTTGATGGTATCCCGATTGAGCGCAGTTCAGACGGTTACTTCAGTACGGTTGTCAATCTCAGCCCGGGCAAAAATGTTTTCAAGTTTACACACAAAGGGGTAACAAAGAACTTTACCGTGATTTGTTCGGTAGAGGTCCTGAGGTCGATACAGCCCATGCAGGCAATTTCGGCTGACGGCGGCTCGCAGATAAACATTACCGCTGTTGCTCACAGAGACGCGACAGTTTATGCGACAATAGCAGGCACCCGTGTCGATATGTCAATGACCGATGCTTCGGGAAACGACAACAACGGGGATGAAAACGACGATGGCAGCGACTATGTAACCTATTCGGGCGCATACACGCTTCCGCAGACAACGGCGGAGGAGAAGAATCTCGGTAATATAAGCGTAACCGCTATGTGGGGCGGGCTTAAAAAAACAATGCAGGGCGGTCAGGTTAAGATTAACGCGCTCGTGGTAAAAGCGGGTCAGCATTTCATTGCGACGGTAACACCGGCATCGTCAGTGAACAAGCAATATGTCGAAACCTTCATTTATGCCGATAATCTCTACCGTCCTGTGGCATGTCCTCAGCCTGCCGGAGCGTGGGACTATGTGGAGTCAAACGCCGACGGAACACCGAAAAAATACTTTTACGGCGACCAGTCCTATTACAGGTTGTCATGCGGTCTCATGTTCTATTCAGGAGACATAAAAATAGCGGCGGAAGCGCCGCCGGCTCCGAATAAGATTAGTAAGGTTGCGCAGGGTTCGGCAGACAGTGGGCGTTATACGGAATTTACCTTTGATTTCACGTCAAAGGTTACCTATAATGCGGAAACCGATATCGCCTATCAAAAGGACGGTTATAACACAAACGGCAAACGCGACTACACGGTTGGCAGTTTTAATGCCGACACTTATTCAATTTACTTCTTCAATACGACGAAAGCGGCAAATATCGATGTAAAGGCGAATCCGCTGATCAGCTCCGCAAGCGCAACGCAGATTAACCCGACAACGGTAAAATACACCTTTAAGCTAAAAAATGCGGGAAATTTTTACGGATCAAACGTATATTACAACAGCGCCGGCAAGCTTGTGCTCGATTTTAAAAACCCGTGGGACGGCAAAGCCGCAGATTTAAGGGTATCCATAGACGCGGGTCACGGCGGAGTTGATTTCGGGGCGGTAGCAGGCAATGTCTACGAGAAAACAATCAACCTCAGCTATGCCACCGAGGTAAAGAAGCTGCTTGTAAGTAAATATGGCTTAAAGGCGTCAAACATCTACATGACACGAACAACCGATACGCTTATTGCGTCGACCAAGGCGAGTGATCTGCAAAAACGCACACTTAACATGGTGAACTTCGGTTCGGATCTATCTATTTGCATTCATCAGAACGACGGCGGCGGTGAAGGCTTTGAAACCTATTATTTTCAGCCGTTCAGTAAGGAACTCGCGGCGTGTGTGCAGTCAAATATCGCGACAGCGTATAAAAACTGCGGGTTTTCACATACTGACAGGGGATATAAGTTTTGCAGTGAAACAGCTTATTATGCGTGCAGGCAGATGCAGTTCCCGTCAATTTTGGTTGAATGCGGTTTCATTGACAATGCCAAAGACCGCAGTTTTCTGACCAGCAACAAGGGAAAAACGGCAATAACTTCCGCGCTTGCCAAAAGTGTAATGGATTATGCAAAACTTGACTTGAAATAATTTTTAAACAAAAGGGTGAATATTTATAAAAAACAACTGAATAACCGGCAGCCGTGACCGATATTTACATTACAATTTAAGTAATTATATATATAATAAATAGTATGGCTTGCCGTGGGTTTGTATTAAGTGTAAAAAGCGGTGGTAATTGTGTTGTTACCACCGTTTTTTATACCGAAAATCATCTGTTTATTACATATAGACAGCACATTTTTACCTTGACTTTGTAAGGGTTATAGTCTATATTATTATACAGCAAGTGTATGCAGCATCTTGTTTATGTGCAGCACGACATAGTATTATCCGACAAACCGGCTTATCTTGTATGGAACCGGCACGTATTGACGCGCCCAAAAAAGGCAGTTGTCTGATTTTTATTAAATATACAAAGATAAGCGAAATTTCCATGTCACAGTTTCTTCATTTTACTACAGCAATTCCATTGTGGGAATACTGTAATTGACATATGGTTTTAAAAAAGCTGTCAAAACGCGGTCAGCCGCTTTGCAAGCGTCTGAAACACCGCTAAAAGCGGTGCAAAACCGCGTCTGCGAAAAGATATGGTTTTTAAAAATCATATTCGCAAAACCATTTAATTAGGGGATAAAAATATGCAGGGCGCTTTTCTAGTTGTTTTACTTTTGCTGATACCCGCGGTCACAGCACTCGCCGTCCTTTTCCTTAAAGGGGAATTTGTACGCAAGATTGTTGTGTCAATATCGGCGTGTGCAATGATTGCCGCCGCCATTTACCTCGGGTTTGTTGTTCTTACAACCGGCCAGTTCAGAATCGAGACAGAAGCCTTCCCGTGGGTGGGCATAATTGTCACAGTCATAGATGCTGTTGCACTGTTTGCAACACTGTACTTCGGCATAAAGCTAAAAGAGTGGAAAATCCTAGTTCCGGCCGTGGCACAAATTTGCGCCGCGTTTTACCTAGAGGTTATCAAGCGTCCGGAAGAGCCGCAATTCCTTGTAAATGTGGACAACCTTTCGCTTGTTATGCTTCTCATTGTTTCAATAATCGGTCCTCTCGTAGCGATATTCGCTATCGGCTATATGCGCAAGCATGAGGAACATTTAAAACTGAAGAAGACACGGCAGCATATTTTCTTTGCTGTCATATTCATTTTCCTGTTTGCAATGAACGGCATCTGCGTTTCCGACAACCTCATGCATCTTTATGCATTCTGGGAAATTACAACGCTTTGCTCATACTTGCTCATCGGGCATGACAAAAAGCGTGATTCCTTAGCCAGCGCTAAGCGCCAGTTGTGGATTAATTCATTTGGCGGTCTGTTTTTTGCCATCGGCATTATTTTTATAGTCAACACCGCGGGCACCCTTTCAATCTCACAGCTGATTTCGGGCGGCTCGAGTGTCTCATCAATGCTGACAATCGGCATAATGTTCATATGCTGCTCAGGATTTGTAAAATCCGCACAGCTGCCATTCCAGTCTTGGCTGCTCGGCGCTATGGTGGCGCCAACACCAGTGTCGGCGCTGCTGCACTCGGCGACAATGGTTAAAGCGGGAGTTTACGTAATCGTTCGCTTCTCGCCGATGTTCGCTGGTCAAATGTCCGGTGTCCTTGTCGCTGTTGTCGGTGCGTTCACCTTTTTGTCGGGTGCTGCGCTTGCCATCAGCCAAAGCAACGGCAAGCGGGTTCTTGCCTATTCCACCATTTCCAATCTCGGTCTTATCGTTGCATGCGCCGGGCTTGGGGGGTCGGCAGGGCTTTCCGCGGCAATACTTTTAATGATCTACCATGCGGTTTCAAAGGGCTTGCTCTTCCTGTGCATGGGTACAGTCGAGCTTAAAATCGGCAGCCGCAACATTGAGGACATGTTTGGTATCTATTCAAAAATGCCATACACAACTTCAATCATGATTCTTGGCATGATGTCGATGATGCTTCCGCCTTTTGGTGTGTTAATGACCAAATGGCTTGCCATTGAAGCGTCGGTCAATGTTCCTCCGGTTATGGTGATGCTTGTTTTGGGCAGCGCGTTCACAATCGTTTTCTGGGTCAAGTGGCTTGGCGCTGTAACAACGATTTATAAAAAGGGAAAAGCTAAGATTGAGGATATTCCCGCATCGATAAAGATTGCGCTCGGCTCAATCGCCGTGATTATTCCTATCCTTACGGCTATCATGCCGCAGGTCCACAACAACGTTGTTGCAACAGCGGCTAACCCACTGCTTGATATCAGCGAT
>DBTI01000017.1:2665-4185 GCA_002306975.1 Ruminococcaceae bacterium UBA1320 | reverse complement strand
CGCAGCGACGGGTTTTTCATAGCTGTTTTCAAAAAAATATAAGTTAAATAAATAACATAACTGCTTTGCATAAGACATATTACGATGTCAGCATTCACAAATCGTTGAAAGGCACGGTAACATGAACGGTAAAACAGATATAAAATCATTGACGCCCGAAGAACTGAAAACGTTTTTTACACAGATGGGCGAACCGGCGTTCAGATCGCGTCAGGTTTTCTCATGGCTTCACAAGGGTGTTACAAAATTTGACCAAATGACCGACCTTTCGATCGCGTTAAGAGAAAAATTAGAAAATAATGCTGAAATAATTTGCCCGACTATAGAAAAAAGACTTGTATCCGACATAGATAATACGGTAAAATATCTATATGGCTTTAACGGAGAATATGTTGAAAGCGTTTTGATGAGCTATCATCACGGGAACACCGTCTGTATATCTACGCAGGCGGGCTGCCGCATGAACTGTGCATTTTGCGCTTCTTCCTTAAAAGGGCTGTCACGCAGCCTTGCTCCGTCTGAAATGCTGTCTCAGGTTCTCACCACTCAGCTCGATTCCGGCGAGCACATCTCAAACGTTGTGCTTATGGGTATTGGGGAACCGCTTGACAATTACGACAACGTGCTTGCGTTTTTGCATATACTTACCGCCCCGGGCGGCATGAACATAGGGCAAAGGCACATCTCGCTTTCAACCTGCGGTCTTGTTGACCGCATCTATGATCTGATGCGCGAAAAGCTTCAAATTACCTTGTCTGTTTCTCTTCACGCGCCAAACGACGCGGTGAGGTCAAAGATAATGCCGGTTAACCAAAAATGGAATGTGGATGAGCTGTTAAAGGCGTGCAGGGATTACATTGACGCCACGGGTCGCCGCATTTCATTTGAATACGCGCTAATCGACGGTATAAACGACATGCCCGAATGCGCGCGCGAGCTTGGGACAAAGCTCCGGGGAATGCTGTGCCATGTTAACCTTATCCCGGCAAACGAGGTAATGGAACGCAGTGTTAAAAAGAGCACAGACGCCAAGGTAAAGCACTTTTTTGACATTTTGTCCGATTGTGGAATTACCGTTACAGTGCGCCGCACATTGGGCTCAGATATAAACGCGTCTTGCGGCCAGCTAAGATACAATCAAGCGGCGGGGCAGGGAGGAAACTGAAAATGATCATTGCGGGAAAGACAGACAGGGGAAAGGTGCGCGTTACAAATCAGGATGATTTTGCTGTCGGCTATTTGCCGGGCAGCGCGGTCTATGCTGTTGTCTGTGATGGTATGGGCGGGGCAAACGGCGGCAATGTGGCCAGCTCGACCGCAGTGAGAATCATTTCAAAAGAAATCGCAGGCGGCTATAACGAGAGCCTTGACGACGAGGGCATAAAAAAACTCCTTATGCTCGCTGTAGGCAAGGCCAACAACGCGGTCTTTGAGATGTCTCGCAAGGATCATTCCCTTTTGGGCATGGGAACCACGGTTGTCGCGGCTGTCGCTTCCGGCGGCTCTGTGAGTGTCGCTCC
>DBTI01000017.1:0-2431 GCA_002306975.1 Ruminococcaceae bacterium UBA1320 | reverse complement strand
CGGCGGCTCTGTGAGTGTCGCTCATGCGGGCGACAGCAGGGCATATTTGATTGATGACGGCATCAAACAGCTTACGCGTGACCATTCAATTGTTCAGGAAATGCTTGAAAACGGCAAAATAACACAGGACGAAGCGCTCATCCACCCCCAAAAGAATATTATCACACGCGCCTTGGGGGTTGAGGAAAGCCTTGATATAGATTTTAAAATGGTTCAGTTCGGTGCGGACGGTGCGGTTTTAATATGTACCGACGGTCTGACAAATCTCATTACCGACGAGGCTCTGCAAATAACAGTTAAAGAATCTAATAAAGAACAGTGTGCTGAAAAGCTTGTAAACATGGCGAACGATAACGGAGGAAGCGACAATATTACCGTTGTGGTTATCTACAACGCTCAAACCGGAGGCGAGATCGATGGATAACATTATAGGTAAAAAGCTGGATGGCAGATATGAAATCCAGGAGATAATCGGAATCGGCGGCATGGCAGTCGTTTATAAGGCGTATGACAGTATAGATGACAGGATTGTCGCGGTAAAGGTGCTTAAAGAGGAATACCTCAAAAACGATGAGTTCCGCCGCAGATTCAAGAACGAATCAAAAGCGGTAGCGGTTCTTTCTCACCCCAATATCGTAAAGGTTTATGATGTAAGTTTCGGCGACAGAATTCAGTACATTGTCATGGAGTATATAGACGGCATTACGCTTAAAGAGTACATCGAGCAGCAAAAGGTGCTGACCTGGAAAGAAGCGGTGCATTTCACCGTGCAGATTCTCCGCGCCCTTTCGCATGCGCACGAGCGGGGCATTGTCCACCGCGATATCAAACCGCAGAATATAATGATGCTAGAAGACGGCACGATAAAGGTGACTGATTTCGGCATCGCGCGCTTTGCCCATTCCGAAACCAAAACAATGACGGACAAAGCAATAGGCTCTGTTCACTATATAAGCCCGGAACAGGCAAGAGGCAGCCTTACCGACGAAAAATCCGATATCTATTCAGTCGGTGTTATGCTTTTTGAGATGCTTACGGGCGATTTGCCGTTTGAAGCGGACAGTGCGGTTTCTGTTGCTATCATGCAGATGCAGGAAAACCCGCGCAAGCCACGCTCACTCAACCCCGACATACCGGAAGGGCTTGAGGATATCACGCTGCGCGCAATGCAGAAAGATCCTTCGCAGCGCTATCAGTCCGCGATAGACATGCTTGAGGATATCGAACGTTTCAAACGCAACCCGAGCATTCATTTTCAGTATAAATATTTTGTCGATGAAAGCCCGACAAAATATGTTGACGCGATAAAAGAAGTCAAACACGGCGACGGCTTAGAGGCTGATGACTATATGAATAAAAAATTAGATAAAAACAAAAAAGGTAAAAAGTCTAACTTTTTGCCCATTCTTGCCGGAATAACGGCGGCTCTTGTGCTTGTTGTGGTCGCCATGATCGTGATTGTGCTCGCGATAAAGGGTGCTTTAGGCACCGGCGGCAATGTTACCGTACCAAACTTTGTTGGAATGCAGATTGACGAGGCGACTGCGAAATATCCGGATTTCACCCTTATAAAGACCACCGCATATGACGCGACAGCGCCAGTCAATCAAATTACAAAGCAGGATACGCCGGTAAATACAAGTGTAAAAAAAGGAGCCGAAATAAAAGTTACGGTAAGCCTTGGTTCACAGCAGCTTACGGTTCCCACTGTCGATAATACAGATAAAACGCAGGCTATTGCCACAATAAAAGCGGAGGGCTTTACCAACGTTGTCGAGCAGCCGCAGTATAACAGTGATGTTGCCGTCGGGAATGTTATCGGCACAACACCGGAAGGCGGTTCTAAGGCGGCGGCTACCGATACGATTACAGTGCTCGTAAGCCTTGGCTCGGATACAGGCGCAACAAAGCCGGTGCCAAAGGTTACAGGCCTTTCACCCGATGCCGCGATACGCGCCATTCAGGATGCCGGCTTTGTCTATGGTACAACTACGCTTGAATACAGCAGCACTGTAAAATCGGGTCTGATAACGAGAGCGGATCCCAAAGAGGGTACGCCGCTGACTGTAAAAACTACGGTTAATTTATTTATAAGCAAAGGGGCACAGCCTTCAAGCGCAACGACTGTTAAAGTGCCAAAGCTTATTGGACTGACGCTTCAAGAGGCGGAGAGCAAGCTGGGCGCGAGTAAACTTTCTGTAGGCAATATATACGGAGTGAGCGATTTGAACGGCATTGTTACCGATGTAAATCCCAATGAGGGCGTTTCCGTCGACATTGGTGCAACAGTAGATTTAACGGTGGTGAGCCAGGCATCTTCTTCTCCTTCCTCATCATCCAAGTCATGACCGTCTTTGAAGAGGGAACCATAATCAGGTCAAACAGCGGATTTTATTATGTAAAATGCGGCGCAGATGTTGTCGCCTGCCAC
>DBTI01000206.1:38301-56848 GCA_002306975.1 Ruminococcaceae bacterium UBA1320 | reverse complement strand
GCAGCTATAAAAGGTGCGCTACTGTTCTAAGCGCCCGTTTCGGTGCCCTCCTACAGGGTTGAGGGGCAGAGCCCCCACGGCTTTTTAGTTCCTTTTTGTCCGTACAAAAAGGAACTGCCAGTCGCGGCGTGAGCGACAAAGCTGTTATTTTAAGAATGATTTTTTAAACAGTTAAAAAATCAAACAACGCAATCTCATAAAACAAAAAAGTGGCAAGGCAATTAGCGCCTTGTCACTTTTTAAAATAGCATTCAGGAAACAAAACACTGTCGTTAATTGTTGCTTTGCCAACAACCAAACTCTCCCCGTTTCGCACCCGCCTTGCCATAACAACAAGCCTTGCATACTCTCCGTCGTCAGTCATCGGATAATTATAGTCGCAGGTGGAAAGAGTAAGCAGCTTGTCGGAGGGGCTAACATCAACGCCTGTGTTTATAAACGAGCGTTTTCTCACGCCGGTGATAAAACTGTTGAAATCTTCATCACTGCCGAACCCAGTGTTGAGGTAATAAAGTGATCCTGTGTAGCTGCTGTCGGCAGTTGTTACAAACACCGCGAAAATTTTCCACTTGTCACGAGAATAGAGCGTGTTGAATGTAATAACAGGCGAAGAATTATAAAAACCGAGGTAATCATTGTTTGCCCTGCGTTCATATTTGTCGAGCTGATTGAACATCTGCCCGTCTTTCAGGTTGTGACCGTAAATGATAAGGTCTTGAGAAAACGGCTCTATTGTGTCGCGAAAATCAAGGAACAGCGTTCCGCTTTTAGATGGCTGGTTGTTGAAGCCGGTGTGAAGATATTTGTCGTTGTCAGAGGTCTCAACAACAGGGTAGTCGATGTCTGTACCGGGAATTGTGATCCAGCCCTTTATATCCTTGTTTTTAGCGTACAGTGCGGTAAATTCGGGCAGCATGCCGCCATTATCAGACGATGACGCGGACGCTGCGGAAACAGCGCTGCTGTGGACTTTTTCAAGGCTTGCGTTTTGCTGCCTGCTGCCGTAATCCTCTGCAAAATAGGAAACGATAAGCCACACTCCGGCTGCCGCTGCCGCTAATGATATCAAAAGCAGCGTTTTTCGCAAAATCTCGCTTTTGCCGTCACCCTTGTGCGGAAAAATGAACTTTATAGCACTGCGCAGTTTTATCCAAAAACGCCGAATCATTTATTTTCACTCACATTTATAACAGTAAGCGCGTTGCCGCTGTCGTTATCAGTTTGCGGCAGCCCGTCAATCAGGCGGCGCACCATGTCGAACACGTTTGAGGCGGCAAGATAGCGTACAAATTCGCGCTCTCCGTCCGCCGATCCGCCGGAGCTTTTAATGTGCCCCAACATCAGCCGCTTAACATAACAGGTTTTGCCGTCACTGACGGCGACATAGACAAGACCTACCGGCTTTTGCTCTGTTCCGCCGCCCGGCCCCGCAATGCCGGTTACACCCGCACCGATATCCGCGCCGGAAAGATTGCGGATGCCCTGAGCCATCTCAAAGGCGGTTTGTGGGCTGACGGCTCCGTATTTACTCAGTGTCTCGTCCTTAACGCCGAGCAGGCGGTGCTTTATCTCGTTGGCGTAGCTGATAACGCCGCAGTCAAAAACCTCCGAACTGCCCGAAATGTCGGTCAGGCGCTTTGCGAGCAGCCCGCCTGTGCAGGATTCCGCAAAGCTCACTTTGAGCTTCTTCTGCGCGAGTTTTGCGACAACCACCTGTTCAAGGCTGTTTACGTTTTCACCGTAAACGCTGTCGCCAAGGCGTTTTTTCACCTCGTCAACGAGCGGGCGGCACATCAAAAGCGCCTCTTCGGAGGTTTTTGCCCGTGCCGTCACGCGCAAAAGAACCTCTCCGTCCTTAGCATAGGGCGCGAGTGTCGGGTTTTCGCCCTGCATAAGGTCGGTCAGCATTGACTCGGCGGTAGATTCACCGACACCGTAAACCCTGAGATTGACGGATTCTATAACGCTGTCGCAGTATTTTTGGAGAAAAGGCTTGGCGCGCTGTTCAAAAAGCGGCTTCATCTCGCGCGGAGGCCCCGGCAGCATGACTACGGTTTTGCCGTTATGCTCGATAATGCAGCCCGGCGCTGTGCCCCAGTCGTTTTTAAGCACTGTGCAGCTGCGGGGCAGCATTGCCTGCTTTTTATTGTTTTCAGTCATTACGTGACCGATTTTTTGGAAAAATTCCTCAATGTCGTGAAGCGAGTCTTTGTCGAGAACAAGTTCAAGCCCCATCGCGGACGCGACGGTTTCGCGTGTTATATCATCGCCCGTGGGCCCGAGCCCACCGGTGGTGATCAGCATATCGGTGCGTGAAAGCGCCTGCGTTATCGCGTCGCTCAGCCGCCCGGGGTTATCGCCCACAACGGATTGATGTAAAACGCCAAACCCCATGAGCGCAAGCTCGCTTGCAAGGTATTGAGCATTTGTGTTGACGATGTCGCCTAAAAGCAGTTCTGTGCCCACGGCGAGAATTTCGGCTGTCATAGTGATAAGCCCCCTTATAGTTAAAAAATTGGTTTTATATCAACAAGTTCCGCGTTTGCAACAGCTTCTTCAAGCAGCGGCGCAAAATCGAATGCGGATTCCGCCGCAAGCAAAAATTTAAGTTCGGGTTTTGTGCGCGGATGGCGCGGCGTAAAGACGGTACAGCAGTCTTCATATGGCTGGATGGAGGTTTCAAATGTTCCGATTTTGCGTGCTATGTGTATTATTTCTTCTTTGTCCATACCGATGAGCGGACGGAAAACCGGCAGGCTCGACGCTTCCTCGGTGCAGGAGATTGCTTCGATGGTCTGGCTTGCCACCTGCCCGATGCTCTCACCGGTTATTAGCGCCTGACAGCCGCGTTTCTTTGCAATCTCACACGCGACCTTCATCATAAATCTGCGCATGATTACCGTGAAAAGCTCCTCCGGGCAGTTTTTGCGAATTTCCTCTTGTATGCGGGTGAAAGGCACGACGTGGCAGACAACGCGCCCGCTGTATTCGGAAACAATTTTAAGTAGTTCCATGACCTTGAGTCTTGCGCGCTCGCTGGTGTAAGGCGGGCTTTCAAAATGTATCGCGTTTATGGTTACGCCGCGCTTCGCGAGCATGTAAGCCGCCACAGGGCTGTCGATGCCGCCCGAGATAAGCACAGCCGCGCGCCCGTTTGAGCCGACGGGCATACCGCCCGCGCCGGGCATCGCGTTTCCGTGAATATAAGCGCCGAAGTCGCGGATTTCAACGGATATGATTACTTCAGGATTGTGTACGTCAACATGCAGGTTGCTGAACTCATCAAGCAGATAAGCGCCAACGTCGGTGCAGATTTGCGGTGAGGTAAAAGCAAACTTTTTATCGGAGCGCTTCGCATCAACTTTGAATGACGACACACCTTCAAGTGTTTCGTGCAGATAGGACGCCGCCGTTTCTTTAATGATCTGCATATCTTTTTCAACCACCGCGGCTCGTGAGACGGCGGCGAGACCAAAGATTTTTTGCAGCCGCGATAGCGCCTCGTCAATATCGTAATCATCATTTTGCGGTTCAATGAACATAGCCGATTGCGCCCTTGTCAACGTGCTTGCACCGAGGCTTTCAAGCCTGCGCTTTATGTTTCCGACAAGTATTGATTCAAATGTAGGGCGGTTGAGCCCTTTTAACACGATTTCACCGTTTTTGAGAAGCAGGACTTCACGCATTTACTTTACTCCTTATGAGGCGGTCTGCGCCGCGTGTGATTTCCTCGACAAGAGCCTTTGCGTCGGGGAGTGTGTTATCCCGGCAAAAGGATACGCGTATTGCGGAATCTATAATGGCGGCGGAAAGCCCCATTGCGGAAAGCACCTGGCTTTTCGCGCCCTTTGAACAGGCGGAGCCGCTCGACACGAAAATATCCTTTGATTCAAGATAATGCAGCATTGTTTCCGAACGAATGCCTGGAACGGAAAAGTTGAGTATGTGCGGCGCGTAAAGCTCACGCGCGGCGTCCGTGCAGTTTGCGGGGTTCAGAACAACCTCCGGCATCTGTGAAAGCTGCTTAATGCAATAGTCACGCAGAGAGCGGGTGAGGTTTGTTGTTTCGTCGAGCTTTAAAAAAGCCACCCGTGCCGCTTCGCCAAAGCCGGCAATTGCGGGCAGCGGCTCGGTGCCGGAGCGAATCCCTTTTTCTTGCCCGCCGCCGTAGAGCACCGGCACAATGCGCGCCCCGCTGTCGATAAACAACGCCCCGGCACCCTTTGGCCCGTGAATTTTGTGGGAGCTTGTGGTAACAAGGTCAATCCCAAGCTTTTTCGGGCGGAACGGTATTTTTAAAAAACCCTGCACAGCGTCGCAGTGGACAAGAGCGGGGCATCCGGCCTTCTTCACCGCTTTTTTTGCCGCCGCCACCGGCTGTATCGCGCCGGTTTCGTTGTTGACAAGCATCATGCTTACAAGAATCGTGTCAGGCGTGACGGCGTTAAAAAGTTCTTCCTCTTTTATTGCGCCGTCTGCGGCTGGGGAAAGATAGACTACGTCAAACCCCTGCTTTTCAAGCTCGCGCATCACGTTTTGCACCGACGGGTGTTCAATCGAGGTTGTAACGACACGCTTTCCGCGGCGTTGCAGCGCTTTTGCCGCGCCAAAAACAGCGAGGTTATTCGCCTCTGTCCCCCCGGAGGTGAAGAATATTTCAGAAGGCTTGCAGAAAAGCGCGTTGGCTATGCTTTCTCGCGCGCCGTTTAATATGAGCTCGGCGTCCACGCCCATCGAGTGAAGCGACGAGGGGTTGCCGTAATGATTCTGCATGACGTCCATCACTTTTAGCGCCGCCTCGTCACAGACGCGCGTAGTGGCGGAATTGTCAAGATATATTGGCATTCATGTTCCTCTTTTTCATTGAACTAATTATCTTTAAATTATACATTATTATATCATGTTATGCAATGTGAGCGGATTTTCAAGGTACTTTTAAGCTTATTGACTTAGGCGATTTTTGGTGCTAATATATATCAAATAGATATATCTGATCGATATATCTTAAGGAGGTTGAGCATGCTTGATAATATAATTTTGGGAATGCTTATGAAAAGCGAGATGAGCGGTTACGGTTTAAAAAAGATAATTGAGCATGACATCGGCGCGTTTTATTCCGCAAGCTTTGGCAGCATCTATCCTGCACTTGAAAGGCTCAAAAGGCAAAATTATGTTAAATTAACAGAGATCAAAAACGGAGCGCGCGTTAAAAAGATTTATTCAATAACGCAAAGCGGCAGAGCGGTTTTTATGAGTTATCTTGCCGAACCGATAAAAATGGGCGGCGAACGCAACGAACACATTCTAAAAATCTATTTTCTTGACTTTTTGCCGGAAAAACAAAGAAGTTTGGTGCTATTGGAATTTATACAAAAAACGAAAATGTATCTTGGTGCGCTTGAACAGGTTGAAAAAATGTTAGACACTGCGCAGATGGGCAATGACGGCAATTATTGTGAATTTTCCACGCTATATTACGGCATTGAGGCTTCAAGGCTGACAATCCGGTATTGTGAGCATATCCGCGATAGAAAGCCGCTTAAAAAACTGCTTGAAAGGGGTCCGTTTTAGATGGATTCGATAGTAATAACAGGGGCGAACGAGGGTATCGGGTTTTGGATGGTGAATCAGTGGCTTGAGGATGGTTACAAGGCAGCGGTTTTCGATAAAAACACAAACAATCTTCAATCGCTTGCAAAGCGGTACCCAGAAACACTTTTTTACTATGAATGTGATGTAACGAACGCCAGACGGGTTTTAGAATGTGCAAGTTTCGCCCAAAAAGCGATGGGAAGCATTGATATCGCCATTCACAACGCCTGCCTTTGTAAGTTTCAAAGTTTTGATAATCGTATTTGCGAGGATACAAAAGAAGAATTTGAGGTTAACTACTTTGGGGCGTTTAATCTTATAAAAGCAGTTCTGCCTTTTATGCGTGCTCAGCACAGCGGTAAGTTTTTTGTCACAAGCTCCGCCGTAGGCATCACAGGCTTTGCCGACATCAGTGGTTATGCTTCCACAAAAGGTGCGCTTGAATCGCTTATGAAATGCCTCAGACTTGAATATTTATCTGAGGGGATCAGTTTTAGAATTATACATCCGCCGCTAACGGATACAAAGTCATCAGAAAGGCTGCCTGTTCCCAAAGAGTTCAAGGCGTCGGCGGAAAAGGTCGGCAGGGGAATAGCTAAGCGCATATTTAAAAATAAGTTTATAACAACGCCGTCGTTTGGAGATGCTCTCAGCGTTAAAATGTGCTGCCACATGCCGATCTTTACAGCAAACCTGCTTGATAAAATGACACGCATGGCGATAAAAGCGGATGTAATTGAGTTTGAGAATGGGAAGAATAAGATAATAAACGAAAGTAATAAAAAATAACATTCAATAAAAAAGTTCAACAAATAAAATAACTTCGGCGCCCTGTTTTTCTACTTGACCAAAACGCATAAAACGGCTAAAATATGTAGGTATGATTTTATGTAGTAGTTCGGAGGGGTAACCAAAATGCCGGTAAAATATATTTTTGTAACTGGTGGTGTTGTGTCCGGTCTTGGCAAGGGGATAACCGCAGCGTCGCTTGGCCGTTTGCTTAAAGCCAGAGGATATCGCGTGACCATACAGAAGTTTGATCCTTATATCAACGTCGATCCGGGCACCATGAGCCCATATCAGCATGGTGAAGTGTTTGTAACCGATGACGGGGCGGAGACAGACCTTGACCTTGGTCACTATGAACGCTTTGTTGACGAAAATCTTTCGGTCAACAACAATGTGACGACGGGCAAAATTTACTGGAACGTAATTAGCAAAGAACGACGCGGCGACTTTCTTGGCGGCACTGTGCAGGTCATTCCTCACATCACCAACGAGATCAAAGACCGCATTTACCGCGTAGGCAAAAACGGCGGTACCGACATTGTAATCACCGAAATCGGCGGCACTGTCGGCGATATCGAAACGCTTCCCTTTTTGGAATCAATCAGGCAGGCGGCGAAAGAGATGGGGCACGGAAACGCGATGTTTATTCACGTCACACTTGTGCCCTATATTTATGGCTCGGGGGAGCTGAATTCGAAGCCGACTCAGCACAGTGTCAAAGAGCTTTTGTCAATCGGCATTCAGCCGCATGTAATCGTCTGCCGCAGCGGGCAGCCTATTCCGACCGAGATGCGCGAAAAGCTCAGCCTTTTCTGCAACATCCGCACACAGGACGTTATCCAGAACCTCAACGCGCCGGTGCTTTACGAAGTGCCGCTTATGCTTGAGGAAGAGGGGCTTGCCGAGTCCGTTTGCTATCATCTTGGTCTCGAAAACCGCAAACCCGACCTTGCGGACTGGACAGACATGGTTTCCCGCTATAAAAACGCAAGCGGCAATGTTAAAATCGCGCTTGTCGGTAAATATGTCGGCCTGCACGATGCCTACCTTTCGGTGGCGGAATCACTTTGCCACGCGGGTATCTACAACAACGCTAAGGTTGAGATAAAATGGATAAGCAGTGAGGACGTTACTCCGGATACAGTCGGCGAGCTTCTCGGCGATTGCAGCGGCGTCCTTGTTCCCGGCGGATTTGGCGACCGCGGCATAGAGGGCATGATTTTATCCGCAAAATATGCCCGTGAGAATAAAATCCCGTATTTCGGAATCTGCCTTGGCATGCAGATGGCAGTTATTGAATATGCGCGCAATATTTTGGGCTTTACGGGGGCAAACTCCGGCGAGTTCGACGACGAGTGCGAATATCCTGTAATCGACATTATGCCGGAACAGAAGGAAGTTACCGAAAAGGGCGGCACAATGAGACTTGGTCTTTATCCCTGCAAGCTTTCAGAAGGCTCGATTGCACGCAATGTTTATAAGGACGAGCTTATCTATGAGCGCCACAGGCACAGATATGAGTTCAACAACATTTACCGTGACGAGTTTGTCAATTCAGGTTTAAAGCTTGCCGGTATGTCGCCGGATTCAAAGCTTGTTGAAATTGTCGAGGTTTCCGACCATCCATGGTATGTGGGCGTTCAGTTCCATCCGGAATTCAAATCCCGTCCCAACCGTCCGCATCCGCTCTTTGCCTCATTTGTAAAAGCGGCAGTCGCCCGCGCCACCTGCGGTGGGCATGACGCATAACGGCTTTGTGCCGCGTACATTTATACTGAGATGATTATGTAAAAAGCACCGGAAACGATTCGTTTCCGGTGCTTTTTTGAGTTTGAGTTATATTTTATATTGATTATGCTTCAACATTATTTTCGGGTTTATCATCAACGATGTGCACATATTCTGTTTTATTGACGAGCAGATAAATCAGCAGAACGATGATGTAAACAGACAGCATGATTAAAACGGTGTCACCCACTTGCGGCAGACTGCCGAATTTCGGGTTGATGATATGAGCGATATATTTTGGAAGCGTAGCAAGCAGCCCAAAAAAGGCACAGGGCAGGCCAAATGCAAAAACACCGTTGATTTCACGCCTATTAGAAACGTTGCCGACAAGGCGTGCGTTATAATACAAAAACAAAATTGCAAAAACCATTTGAAGCACTTCGTAAAGATATTCCGAGATATTCGCAATCTGTGTAAGGCTCATAAAGGTGGAAATCAGCTTCACTATGCCCCAAAGCACGGGCAGTAGGGCGATCATGCGCAGGTCGGTGTGCTTGCCGGTAAAAGCGGCTTCCGCAAAAGCGAAGAAAAAAATTGCCGCAAGAATACCCAAGATGCCGGAAAGAAAATTGCCTACGCCCACTTTTGAAGAAAAGGAGTGCGCCAAACTGTATACAGACGCCAGACATAAGACAACAGCTGTTAACAAGGAAACAACAGAGATGACAGGTTTGCGATTCGTCGGCATTTTATATGCGCCTGCGCGCTTTGTAAAAACCGGCAATAAAAGAATAACCGTAAGCGCAATGAGTATGCCGTTTGTAACATTCACAAGCTTTGCGTTGTCATAATAAAAGTGCGTAGATGGGTCAATGGAATAGAGAATGAGGTAGGTCACAAGCGGAACGGCGACACAAAGAGCAACCGCTAAAATAGCGGTAAAAATACTGAACAGGCGCCTGTATTTAGTTGACAAAAAGATCAGCTCCCAAATTCGTTAGGTTCCTTATTGCAATTTCAAATAAAACAGAAGATAGTAAAACTATTCCGCTTTAACTTTTGCAATTGCTATAGGTTACGTAATAAGAGTCATATAGACACATAAGCATATTATATATAACTGCATGGGTATTTGCAAGCAGAGCAGTTATAAAAAAGTAAACGGCAAAGACCGAAGCCTTTGCCGCTGCTATTATTCTCTTTCGGTAAGAGGAATATATTCGAGTGGTGAAGAAACAGCTTTATATGCCGGGCGCATGATGCGGTTTCCAGTGGTGATCTCCTCTATACGGTGTGCGCACCAGCCGGGGATACGCGCAACAGCAAAGAGCGGTGTGAAAAGATCCGGCGGAATACCGAGAATCTTATAGACCATTCCTGAATACATGTCAACATTAGCGCATACATTTTTGCCGTTGCCCTTAACTTTGGCGAAAACAGATGGCGTAAGGCGCTCGACCGATTCAAGCAGCTTAAATTCGGCGAGAAGCCCGGATTTCTCAGCAAGCCTGCTCGCATTTTTCTTAAGTATCACAGCGCGAGGGTCAGAGATTGTATAAACGGCGTGACCCATGCCATAGATAAGCCCGGAATGGTCACCTGCTTCTTTGTTAAGCAATTTGGCGAGAAACTCGGAAATCTCATCGTCGTCGTCCCAGTTTTTGACGCCTTCTTTAACATAATCAAGCATCTCCATGACCTTGATATTCGCACCGCCGTGGCGCGGGCCTTTAAGGCTCCCGATTGCGCCCGAAATGGCAGAGTATGTATCAGTACCGGTCGAGGAAAGCGCGCGGCAGCAGAAGGTTGAGTTGTTTCCTCCGCCATGCTCCGCGTGAAGCATCAGGCACAAATCAAGAAGTTTTGCTTCTTCATCTGTGAATTTCTTGTCGGGGCGCATTGTTGCGAGAATGCTTTCCGCTGTGGAGTGCCTTGGCTCAAGCGGGTGGAAAAACATAGATTCATGGTCAAAGTTGCGGCGTTTTACCTGATAAGCGTGAACCATAAGCGTCGGCATCTTGGCAATAAGCCTTATAGACTGAACAAGGACGTTTTCAATGTCGCAGTCCTCAGGATTTTTGTCATAAGAATAAAGTGCAAGCACGGCGCGGCCCATTTTATTCATTATGTTTGGCGACGGAGCTTTCATCAGCACGTCTTCGGTAAAATAATCCGGCAGCTCCCGCATTTGTCCTAACAGTGTTTTGAATGATTCAAGTTGATTTTGGTTCGGCAGACTTCCGAAAAGAAGCAGCCAGACGACTTCTTCAAATCCAAATCTGTTTTCATTTTGGCACCCTGCAACCAAATCTTTGATGTTGATGCCACGATAAATCAACTCACCGTCAATCGGCATTTTTTCGCCCTCGTTGATTAAGTACCCATGGACGTTGCAGATCAGCGTTAACCCTGCCATAACGCCGGTGCCGTCTGAATTGCGCAGACCGCGTTTGACATGGTATGCTTCAAACAGATCCGGGCTTATGTGGTTATATTTTTTGAACTCATCGCATAGGTTTTTTAAAGAACCCGTGGGCATAGATGAAAGATATTCTTCCATTGTAACACTCCTTCCGTAATAGGTTTATCTATTTAATTGTCGTTGATTTTCAACCTTTTGTGGGGTGATAGCAACACTTTTAATGATCGTATTATATATAGTTTAATATTTTTTAGGGTCGTAGTCAAGTATAAGGGGAAACAAAATGAAAGATTTTGTAATTGCGGTTGCAATTTTTGCTCTGATTCTGCTGTTTACCCCCCTGCTTTTGGCAAGTACGGGCAAAAGTGTGAACAAGACGGAAAGCACATATGCAATCGGGGAAAAGACTGTCAGTTCTGTAACAAACGAGACGGCAACAGACAAAACCTTTGAAATCCGCGATTTAAAGTCGGGTAAAAAAAGCACAGTAAACGGTTTTGACTTTATCTGCGGTATAGTTGCTGGAGAAATTCCGTCGGATTATGACGAACAGGCAATGAAAGCACAGGCTGTCGCCGCTTTTTCATTTTGCACCTATTTAAATGAGCATGGCGAAGAAATAACTACCGGCGAAGACGTTGCCTATTTGCCTCGTGACAGCGCCGAAAAGCAGTGGGGCAAAAATTTCGAAAAAGCATGGGGCAAAATTGAAAGTGCGGTCAAGGATATTTACGGCAAAGCGCTGTTCTATAACGGTGAATTAGTGGAGGCAAACTATTACAGTATCTCTTCGGGAACAACAGAAAGCAGCAAGGATGTTTTCGGCAATGAGATCCCATATCTTGTCGAGGTCTCAAGCCCCGGCGACAAGCTCGAAAAGGATTATGAAACGCATGTGGCGCTGACGCTTGCTCAGTTTAAGGCAAAGGTTAAGGCGTTTAACCCTAAAGCGGCATTTGATAAAAATCCGCAAAAATATATTGCCGACATAAAACGTTCGAACGCGGGCGGCATAATAACGGCGACGCTGTGCGGGAAAAGCGTTTCCGGTCAGGATATCCGTACTCTTTTTGAGCTGCGTTCAGCAAATTTTACGCTTAGTTACTCGAACGGCAAATTTACCTTTGACGTTAAGGGATACGGTCACGGGGTGGGCATGAGCCAGTGCGGAGCGCAGTATATGGCTGAACACGGGAAAAGCTGGCAGGAGATACTCGAGTGGTATTACAAGGGTGCTGTCGTGGGCGATTACAAAGGGCTTGACAGTGTTATTTTGTTGAAAATAAAAAAATCATAATAAATGTCGCTGAAAAATAAACCATATTTGCAAAAGTTTTGAATATTGCTGTGTAATTCCGGCAAAAATAGAACCGGAGGTGCACAACATGAGTAATTTTAAAGTTGGCAATTCAAAATTTTCAAGATTTGTAAATGGTAAGGGCTTCTACATAGCCCTTGCGCTGTGTCTTGTAGCTATCGGAACTGCGGCATATATTGCTGTAAATAACAGCACCGGTATTTTAAACAACATCAATTCAGGCAGCGGGGCAGCAAATACCACAACCTCAAGCATTCCAAACTGGGATTCACAGGATCCGACACAACAAACGAATACAACAGTAAGCGGTGTCGCTGCAAGCAGCAAGCCCGCAACGTCATCACAGGCGCAGTCCTCGTCATCGGAAACGCAGAAACCAAGCAGCGTTGAGAAACTTGTTTTCGCAATGCCTGTCGCAGGCTCGGTAACAACCGCATACAGTGGGGATAAGCCGATATTCGACAAGACAATGGGCGATTACCGTGTGCATGACGGCGTTGATATCGCGGCCGCGCAAACGACTCCGGTAAAAGCATGTGCGTCAGGCAAGGTTATTGAGGTGAAACAAGACGATATGTTGGGGCAGGAGGTCATAATTGACCACGGTAGCGGAATAAAATCAATATATGCGAACTTAACAAGTCAAGTGACTGTTAAAAAAGGCCAGCAGGTAGAAGTGGGAGACACCATTGGCGCAATCGGCGAGACTGCTATTGCCGAGTGCGCGGTAACGCCACACCTGCATTTTGAAATTACAAAAAACGGTAAGGATGTAGATCCATTAGCTGTAATCAGCGGTCAGAGTTAACTTATTGAGTGCCGCGCACTGGGGCGTTAAACCATGCGCGGCGGGGCAGGGGTGGGCAGCAACCTTGTGGCAGCGGGTCTTATTAATCATTTTAAATTTTGTCAGATGTATATGATACTAATCTTCTTCTGAGATAGTGACAGAAAAATCTTTACAAAAACCATATATCAAGGTTTTCGCTTGATTTTTTGACTATCTCTATCGAAGATAAGTATAAAGATATTTAATCGGACTCGAATGAATATGAGACTGCAGCCCACATACGGCGGTTAACACCGCCGTGAAACAAAAAAGCACGGAGCCAATGTTCCGTGCTTTTTTGTGCTGCAAATAAAAAACTTATTCATGCCTGTATTTTCGGCGGGTAGCAAGCCCTCCTCTTATATGCCGTTGAGCTTTATTTATGTCAAGCACATGCTTGACCTCGATATAAAGCTGTGGATTAAGTTTTTTTAAACGTTCTGAAACATCTTTATGTACGGTTGATTTGCTGACCCCGAATTTTTTGGCGGCGCCACGAACAGTGGACTGATGCGCTATGATATATTCACCGAGCTCAACAGCCCGCTCTTCCACAATCCCTTTCAATCAAACCCCTCCTAAAACCATGTCGCTAATATATATGCACAAAAACTGTGGGGTATGTTGAAAAATCAGGATGGATTGTGCATTGAAAGAATACTGCAGTGTAAAAACATAAGTGACAAGCAGCATTCAATGACTATTTGCAATAGCGGCGGTTTTAGACCATGGCGTTGGGACAATAAAAACAGGCTTGGCGGAATATTCCGCCAAGCCTGCATAAAAGCAATTTAGTCGAGAATAAATAGAAAATTTTGTATTAGTACTTAATTTTATGCATTGTTTTTCCAGTCATGCTGATGCAAAACCATATCTTTAAGAACAAACAGTTTAACTTTTCCGCTTGCCGTAACGGGCAGAATATCTACAAATTCAATGAATTTCGGAATTTTAAATTTTGCAAGCCGGTGTTTGGCATATTCGGTAAGTGATTTTGCCGTTATGTTGGAGTTTTCATCTTTCACAACGAACATACAAATTTCCTCACCTAAAATCTCATCCGGAATGCCGACGACTGCGACATCTTTAACGCCGCTGCATGTTTTAAAGACGCTTTCAATTTCAATCGGTGCAATGTTTTCGCCGCCACGGATGATAATGTCCTTGATTCTTCCGATTATCGTCAAATATCCGTTATCGTCCTTTGTAACAAGGTCTCCGGTATGAAGCCACCCGTCCTTATCCACGGCTTTGTCGGTTGCCTCCTGGTTTTTAAAGTAGCCCTTCATGAGGTATATGCTTTTGATGCACAACTCGCCCCGCATACCGTTTTCAACCTCCAGATTGCTTGACGGGTCGATTACTTTTGCCAAAACGCCTTTGATCGGACGGCCGATTGTGAAAAGGCGCTGATCCATCCGGTCTGAGACAAGCGTCTGTGAGATGACAATAGCCTCGGTTTGACCATATCCAATTGAGAGTTCTTTTATATGGAGTTTTTCCATGACATCTTTCACTAATGACGGCTGGCAGTAGGATCCGGATATGTAGCCCTTTTTCAAATGCTCAAAACGATATTTTGGGAAATCAGGATGCTTGAGTATCATGTTGAACATCGTTGGAACCGCATTAAACACGGTGCAGCGTTCGTTTTCAAGGTTTTGCAAAACCTTTTCGGTTTGGTAACGCTCCATAATGATGAGCGTTGAGCCGAAAATAAGGCTCAAAAATGCGGTCAGCACGTAACCGATTGCGTGGTAAATCGGCAGACAGAGGAGAACTCTGTCGTTTTCGGAATAGCCCATGTTGTTCCCGACTACAACCGCATTTTTAATCATGGCGCTGTGTGTCAGCATTACGGCTTTCGGGTGCCCGGTTGTGCCGGATGTGTAATAGATGGCAGTGACCTCGTCGCCGGACTGTGTGGATCCGACCGCGTCAAACCTGCTGTTTGCAATATTTTCTCCCAACTTAATAAGCTCGGAAACGCTAATAGCGCCGCCACATGAAAACTCGTCGTTTACAATTATATTTTTTAAATCCGGTAAGGCACTGCATTTTAACTGCCCCGGCAAAGAATGCTCTATTTCCGGACATATTTTTTTGAATAAGTCAATAAATTTATGTTCTTTTGTTCCACCCAGAAGAATTACGGTGGAAGACATTGAATTTTGCAATACATATTCAAACTCTCTTTTTGTGTATCCGTTGTTCAGATTTACAAAAATAGCTCCAACCTTCGCAACAGCGATGCTAAAGGCTATTGCATAAGGGGAATTTAAGGACATCAACGCAACATGATCGCCTTTTTTTACGCCGATTTTCAAAAGACCCTTCGCCAGGGAAAAATATAAATTTCTGAATTTCTCAAATGAGTATCGCGAGCCGTCTTCCGGAAACACCATTGCTTCGCGACCGCCGTACTCCAAGCATTTCATATCGACAAAACTACAAATCGTATCCGCGTATTTCACCGTAATTCCTCCTTTATGTTGTCGGATAATAAGTTGCAAAGCAGGAGAGCTGCTTATAGCTTTAGCAGCACCGCGATGTTTGATGTTCCGGCACCTACCGTCCATATCATTACATAATCACCTTTTTTAACAAGCCCTTCCTTCAGGGACTTGTATAAAACGATAAAAGGGCTGGTTGTTCCCGTATAGCCGTATTCTCCGCCAACATACAGGCTTTTCTCTTCGCCTATGGCTAACAGGGAGCGCAGTTGTTCAACATTTTTATATACATACTGGGAAAAACAAAACATTTTAATATCGTTGACCGTCAGGTTGTTTCGATCTAAAACAGTTTTGATATCATGGACCGCCCCTTCAATTTCAATTTTGATGAGCGGCGACCAGTTTAACAGCAATTCCTTTTTATCGTTCACCTTGAAGAGATTCGAGAAACCGCACCCGGGGAAAAGAATATTATTGTGCTCCCCAGAGTATATTGAATACAAGGAGTCCAAAAGCCCGATTTCTTCCGTTGTTTTTTCGATAATCATTGCGCAGGCAGCGTCTCCGTAGAGGCCGTAACAATATTCGCTTTCAGGATCTGCGGTCATGTTGAGGTAATCACAGCCGATTATAAGTGCGCGATTGATATTATCAGATACCGACATATATTTGGCCGTATGCTCAAGAGCGGTGGACATGCCTGTGCAGTTTACATTAATGTCGTAACAGATGCAATTTACTTTGCAGCCTAACGCCTGATGAATATGTATGGAGCTGGGCGGTGCAATGTATTCCGGAAGCTGACTTGAAAAGATTATCATGTCAAGGTCTTCGCCGCTCAGATTTGATTTGTTCAGTACACTTTTTGCGGCGGTAACTGCCATGGTTAAGGTGTTTTCTTTCTCACTGTCAATCAGGTAGCGTTTATCTCTGCCGATGACGTCGCGAAAGAAATGCTCAATATCCTTTCCCCTTGCCTTGAAATGATCAATATACATTTTGTTGTCCTGCACCTTAGCCCCGTGGTAAACCTCAATATCGCGGATACTGAAACGAAACATAACGTTCACTCCTTCAAATATGTTATAAAAGTGTTAACAGATGGGTTTATGATGGTAAAAAGCAGGGGAATAATCCCCTGCTTTTTAGTGTCCTTATATTATGTCGAAGTTCAGAAGTCCGGCCTCACTCGCGATTCTTTTTACCTGCATAGAAAGGATTACATTGGTTTCATGGTGCATTAATACCTGTTTAAATCCAAAGTGCTGATAAAGTTCAAAGCAGCCCTTTAGTGAATCATGCAGCTCCGACGGCAGAACTTGAAATTTTGCAGCGTCAATTTCAAGAGTATACTGCGTAGGGTTAATCTTTTTCATTTCCGACTGAAAAGAATCTGAAAACTGCTGTATTTCCTCCTGAGTGAATTTTCCTTCGAGTGTCAAATTAATTTTGTCGGGTGTTACTGCAATTTTGTACTTACCCATTGATAAAGCCTCCTGTACGAGTTAGATTTTTATATCTCTCCGCTCCGTTCTTTCGAAGGCTGCGGAAGATAACAAAGTATGTAAGTGTAATGCGGCGGAGCAATACTCGCTGCTGTTCAAAATGCAGATTGTTCCTAAAAATAAAAAAGCCGTGGCAAAAATGAAATGCCATGGCTGAAAGCATGGCAACCCGGCCGTCATCGCATTAAGCCGACGCAAAATGCATTAGACCCGAGGCTTTGCGTCCTTACCTTTCGGCAAGTTTGCCGTTTCATCCTTAATGTACGATAAAAAAAATAAAAAAGCCGTGGCAAAAATAAAATGCCATGGCCAAAAAGCATGGCAACCCGGCCGTCATCGCATTAAGCATGCGCAAAATGCATTAGACCCGAGGCTTTGCGTCCTTACCTTTCGATAAGTTTGCCGTTTCATCCTTGATGTGCTATTTAATGAGAAAAAAGCCGTGACTGAAAAGCATGGCAATCCGGCAGTCATCGCAATAATCAGACAAAAATGTATTAAATTCGAAGCTTTACGACAATATCTCTGGATAAGTTTGCCGTTTAAACTTGTAAAGTAATTTTAACACGAATTTTAATGAAAAACAATATTTTAACATAAAAATATAAAAATATTGATACTATTATATATAGTTGTAATTATATAAAAATATTAATTATAGCCATCAAAAGAAAAAATTGCAATTATATTTAATATATTAATAATTATTTTCCTTTTTAGTCTCGTTACTTACTAATGTAACAGGCTCGGACGGGGCGATAGCCCTATTGTACCCAGCAGGGCAATGAATATAGGAAAAACAAACTTTATAAAAAAGCCGCGCCGATTGCAAATTGATGCAATCGACGCGGCTTTTTGTAATTTCAAAGTATAGGTTACACTGTTGTTTTCACCAATTGTATTTCAACGGCTTCAACTCGCAGTGATTTTCCGGTGGTACCCGCTATGGCGGCAGAATCTATAGATGTGCCGTTTGCGGTTGTCTGCCAATCCAGCCATCCTTTATTCTGAACATGAACCCTGTATTTCACTGAATATCCGGGCATTCCGCCAAGTGTGATCTTTAAAGCTTCAACTCTAAGCGACTTGCCAAAAGTTCCGGCTGTGATGCCGTTTGAAACGGCTTTTTGCCAGCCGACGTTCTGCACGTGCGCCGAATAGGTTATCGACGCGCCGGTCGGGACGCTGCCGGTAAGTTTAATATTAACTGCTTCGACTCGCAGTGATTTGCCGTCTGTGCCTGCTTCCGCACCGTCGCTGACGTAGGTCTGCCAGCCGATATTCTGCACATGGGCGTTATAGGTGACGCCGACATTGGCTGCCGCCGAAGCGGTCGCGATAAGATAGGTGCTGAAATGGTTTGTCGAAAATGTTACTGTTTTTGCTGCAAGGTCAAAGGTTGCGCCCATATCCTGAAGTGCGCCTGTATCGGGGTTGTAGTAAAGAAGCTTTGCTTTTGAAGCGTCGGTTATTGCCGCAAGCTGTTCGTCGGTAAGCTTTACGGTAACACTGATGCTGCCGTTGAGATTGTGAACCGCTTCGGATGTGCCGCTTGAAGATACCTTTGCCAAATCAATATTAAGAGAAGCGACCGGAGTAACACCGCTTGATTCCGCTACGACGGTCAGCTGTGCCTGTGTCGCGGCAGGCGGCGCTTCCTGCGTCAGTTTAAGGGTGCTTGTGGTATCGCTGCCCAAAATGCTGCTGAGCACGGTTGAGGGAGCGGTCACGGTAACGGTATCAAGTTTGACAATAACGTTGGAAACCGTTGAGGTGTTTGTTTGCGTTGGGGTTATTGTGGCAGTTGAAACTGTTGTACCGTCTGTATTTGTTGTGGTAGTTGTGCCGGTAACGGTTGTGTCGGGCGGCGTCGTGGGCGCCGATGGTGCGGACGGGGTATATACCGTT